>JAJFID010000261.1 GCA_021775325.1 Rhodospirillales bacterium | reverse complement strand
TGCTAGTTTGATAGATGTCTTCATACTACTTTTCTCCCTGATAGCACCGAGCATGGTGCCTTCTTTGCTGTTGCCGCAATAAACGGCGATAATAGCCATCAATTAAAGAGGGGCGACCCTTGTTTGTACACAGATGGCAATTTCTATCTCAGTGCGTGACCCCTTTTTTTATTATTATGGATCCATCACACACTCGCCCGGATTAAATGCCCTTATAAACGTCAAGGGCGCGACAATCCTCTGAATGCCAGCCGACTTTCACGGTTTCGCCTTCTGACAATGAGGCGTGATCCGAGGAATTAGGCACTTTGACAATAAAGTCATCGTGACCGCATACGCTGACGCGAGACCGGATATGGTCACCCAGATAGATTAACTCTTCCACTTTGGCGTCGAAATTGTTGGGGCATTCTTCAATCGCCTGCCCGATCATGACCCGTTCGGGCCTGAGAGACATCGTGGAACGTTCGCCGACACCTGCCACGTTAACCGGCAGGGCCTGAACCATTTCACCGCTGTCCAGTTTGATATGCGCAATGTCCGCGCTAACCTCTTTCACGGTTCCCTGCAGCTTGTTGTTTTCGCCAATAAACTGGGCAACAAACGCATTTTCGGGTTTTTCGTACAGCACATCAGGTGGTGCCAGTTGCTGGATAATACCATCGTCGAACACAGCAATGCGGTTAGACATGGTCAGTGCTTCGGACTGATCGTGCGTTACATATACAACTGTCACACCCAGATTTTCGTGAATGTGTTTGATTTCATACTGCATGGATTCACGCAGTTGTTTATCGAGAGCACCAAGTGGTTCATCCATCAAAACCAGCTCCGGATCAAACACAAGCGCACGTGCCACAGCAACGCGCTGCTGCTGTCCACCCGAAAGCTGTGCAGGACGCCTGTCGCCGAATGCACCCAGATGTACCATATCGAGCGTCTTCTTGACGCGAGTCTCGATATCAGATTTGCCCATCTTGCGAACCTCAAGGGGGAACGCCAGATTTTCAGCAACTGTCATGTGGGGAAACAATGCATAGTTTTGGAAAACCATGCCAATACCGCGTTTATGCGGTGCGACGTTATTGATGGAAACGCCATCCAACGTGATTTCTCCGTGCGTCGCAGGTTCGAACCCCGCAAGCATCATCAAACACGTTGTTTTTCCGGAACCGGAGGGGCCGAGCATTGTAACAAACTCACCCCGTTCAATATCAAGGTTGAGATTTTTAACGACGAGTGACTCGCCATCGTAACTCTTCTGAACCTCAATAAACCGCACTAGCGGATCGCTTTTATCCGACATCCATCTCCCTAGCCACATTATGAGCAATCAACGATTATGACTGCCGCTTTTATATTCAGAGAACAAACTCACAACGGTCTTTGCCGCATTAAATTGGTCGTTCTCCCCTGTCTTGCCAGAACCCTAACATAACCTTCGCAAACAACACAAACGGGTTTCTGAAAAATCAGTGTGCCATGAAAACCCGTATTTATCACGCAGGCGTCAACAAAAAATCGAGATTGGGTTCTGTGACGCTATCAGTACTGCGCTGCTGGATTTCCATATCTGACTTCTCCATCCAACCGACTGGTACCAATGTGTTTTTGCTTATCAAACCCGTCAAGCAAGCTTGTCACGGATTTTCATTTCGAACCGAACTCCAACTTTTCAAAGCGAGAATGGCCCGGTGAGCAGTATCAATCAATTCGAAAAATCTTAAACTGGTTTCAATTTTTCTTAAGTAAATTTCATCAGGAAAATTCTCTGAATTAATCGGGATTAAAGGATAGATTCACCTAAATCATTCCTCGACCTGATGCTCCTTTCGAAAGGGGAACGTTTCGTTCAGTCGTTTGGAAATGTATTCGCCTGCGCGAACCGGCTTGTAGCGGGCAGGCATGTCGTCGCCGAGGCAGGTAGGCAGACACCTCACCTCCACGTCGTAATCCATGTCCAGAAACAGGGGTATCGAATATCGATCAACGCCGCTGGTGTTTAGAACCCGGTGTTGCGTTGCGATAAAAAGATCATTGGTCCACATGGCAAGCATTTCACCGATGTTGATAACAAGCGCCCCTGCCAGCGGCGGCGCTTCGATCCATTCGCCGCGAACGTTCTGAATCTGGAGTCCGCCGACCTGATCCTGCAGCAGTATTGTTGCGAACCCATAATCAGAATGCGCACCGGCACCAATAACCTTTCGGCCCGGCCCAATATCCTTCTGGCCAGGCAAAGGGCTGTGTGGTGGATAGTGCAGCAGCCGCATATTGGCGATGGGCTTTTTCATGCGATCCACAAAAAACTGCTCATCCAGTCCAAGGCTCATGGCAAATGCGCGGCCGAGAACCCGGGACAATTCTAGCATAGCATCGTGATAGTCTGTAACGGCTGCCTTGAACTCCGGCATATTGTCCGGCCACACATTTGGGCTGTAAAATGGTACCCCGGCCATGACATCCCGGTCATCGGCAGGCAGGTCGATACCGAGATCGAAGCTCTCCTTGAGATCGACCGTCTCATCCATGCCCAGCTCTTCACCGAACAACGGCACATACCCCCGCTGATGTGGAAAGCTGGCCGCAATGGGATACGTGTTCTTCTGTTCCAGGGGCAGATCAAAAAACTGCTTTGTTTGCCGGAGAACATCAGCGATGACGGTGTCCGTCACACCGTGGTTCACAACGTAAAAGAAACCGATATCACGCGCCGCACGGCCAATCGAGTCGGCAGTATCCATACGGTCATTACCGTTCCGGAATTCCTGTAAATCGATGACCGGAATGGAGGCGAACGGAACCCTGATTCCCTTAAATTCTTCTGCTATCTCACTCAGGTGATGGTCCGAAGACTTGTGAACGGACATTTATGCCCTCCAGTTTGATGCGGTCAGAACGAAGCCGGTGCGAACCTAATAAGACAAAATGAAATGTACAATCTAAATTTACACACAAATTAAGGGGGTTATTGACAAACCTTGCCACTGATGGCCCATCATGGTTTGTCTAGTATCTGATGCTAAGGGGAGCTCATATTCGATGCCCGAACTGAAAAGCCGGTCACTGATCGACAAACTGATATCTTTTGATACGACGAGCCGCAATCCCAATCTTGATCTGATCAATTTCGTCGACGGATATCTGAAAGATCTTGGCCTGACACCATTGCTTGTCTTTAACGAGGAACAGACGAAGGCGAACCTGTACGCCACTCTGGGTCCCGAGGACATGCCGGGCATTATGCTGTCGGGGCATACCGATGTTGTTCCCGTCGATGGTCAGAATTGGGACAGCGATCCGTGGCAGGTCCTTGAAAAGGACGGCAAGCTGTTCGGTCGTGGCACCTGTGACATGAAGGGGTTTATCGCGATTTGTCTCGCGTATGCACCAATTTTTCTGGAACGGGGCTTGAAAACACCTGTTCATCTCGCTTTTTCCTACGATGAGGAAATCGGATGCATTGGCGTCCAGACGTTGATTGAGAAAATGAAACACATGCCCATCAAGCCGGCCATGTGTATCGTCGGCGAGCCGACCAGCATGGAAGTATCACTTGGGCACAAGGGAAAACGAAGTTACGACATTACCGTACGCGGACTTGAAGCGCACTCCAGCCTGACCCCGCTTGGCGTGAACGCCATCGAGTTCGGTGCCGAGCTGATAAACTATATGACTGGCATGGCGAAACGCTTTGCCGATGAAGGTCCCTTTGACGACGCCTATGATGTCGCCCATACGACGGTTCACACAGGGGTCATACATGGCGGCTCCGCCCTCAACATCGTGCCAAAAGAATGCGTGATTCGCTGCGAATTCCGAAACCTTGCAGAACACGACCCGGACTCAATCATTGCTGAAATTGAATCCTTCGCGCGCGATACGCTTGAGCCGCGCATGCACGCGGTGGATATGAACACGGGCATCGACATTGTGGAGGCCACTGATGCGCCCGGTCTCAATACAGCAGCAGATGCGGAAGTCGTTACCTTCGTGAAGTCTCTGGCCGGTCGAAACGATCATATCAAAGTGGCATTTGCAACCGAGGCTGGTTTGTTTACGGAGCGGGTTGGCATACCCACCGTCATTTGTGGACCCGGCAGCATTGAACAGGCCCATAAGCCGAACGAGTATTGTTCCCTGGAACAGTTGGCCCTGTGCGAACAGTTCATGGAACGACTGGCAGAGAGCGTTTGTGAAAAATCATGAGCGCATCACTTCCCGACCAGCTTCATCATATTCTGTCCAGGCTCATCAGTTTCGACACAACCAGCAGAAATTCCAATCTTGAACTGATCGAGTGGGCGCGCGCGTATCTTGATGAGTTCGGCGTCGAGACCATTCTGGTGCCGAATGAAGACGCCACCAAAGCCAATCTGTACGCAACCATTGGCCCGTCTGATCGTCCGGGAATCATGCTTTCGGGGCATTCGGATGTTGTTCCTGTAGACGGCCAGGACTGGGCAACAAACCCGTTCGAGCTGCACCCGAAAGATGGTCTGTTGTTTGGCCGGGGCACATCGGACATGAAAGGCTTCATTGCGGTGTGCCTTACCTATGCACCTAAATTCGCGGCTGCCTCACTCGAGACGCCCATTCATCTGGCATTTTCTTACGATGAAGAAGTGACCTGCGCCGGGGCCAAACGCCTTGCCGACGCTCTCAACGGGTTCGCGGTCAAGCCGTCCATGTGCATCGTCGGCGAACCGACCGGTATGCAGGTCGTTACCGGACAGAAAGGCGGTTTCAGTTACGAATGCACCGTGCGCGGATTTGAGGCGCATTCCAGTCTCGCGCCAATCGGGGTGAATGCAATTCAGTACGCGTGTGAACTCATTTCGTTCATGCGACAAATTGCTGAAGATTGCCAAGCCAACGGCCCGTTTGCCGAGGGTTATGATGTTGGTTTCGACACGATTCAGACCGGTGTCATCATAGGTGGCAGCGCCCTCAATATTGTGCCCGGCGAATGCACTTTTGAATTCGAGTTCAGACTATTGCCGAATTCAGACAAGGCTGGATTGTTGAAGCGGATTCTTGATTTCGCGCACAATGAATTGGAGCCCCGCATGAAAGCGGTCTCACCTGACGCTTCCATTCACATCCACGAGTTTGCCGACATGCCCGGTTTTGACCTCGATCCCGGCGATGACGTGATATCGTTCGTGCGGTCCCTGGCGGGAAGAAACGACGACATCAAAGTCGCCTACCAGACCGAGGCCGGCATATTTGTGCGCGATGCCAATATTCCGTCGGTGATCTGCGGTCCGGGACACATTGCCCAGGCCCATAAACCTGACGAGTTTGTCAGTACCGAACAGCTGGCGCTGTGTTGCCAGTTTATGGATCGGTTGCTGCAAAGGGTAAGCAATTGAAGGTATTGCCACTTACATCTTGAAATACGCCCCCTCAATCCAAATATCACTATCATGAATCAAACAGCCAAGTAGGCCGGTTTTACATGAGTGATAATCCAGAACCAACTGAACCTGAAACGCAGGCTGAACAGAAACCAGCCGAGCCGCCTCCCGTTCCGGAAACGGTAGAGCTTAAACATCCGTTTTTTGCGGCTGTGGAAGGGATTTATTTTCGACTGGCAGATGGCAAGGAAGACGCGGTCATGGCTACGCCGCTGGATACCGGCGTGGTGGAACTCAGTCTTGGCGGCATATCCAGAGAGTTAAAGCTCGCGGACGATTCCGCTGATGCATATATGCTGGGAACCATCGCAAAATCGCTGCAATATGTTCAGAGAATCAGCATAGGCGATTCTGTTCCCATGGAGATTCGCTCTGGCGAAGCGTCGTGGGACGTTACCGACAAGGATCGCGCCATCGCCCGCGGACGAATTTCCATGCAGCTAGTAACGTGGTTGTCCGGCGATGAAGAGATCGTGACAGACATGGAACAACTGGCCATGGTGTCGGAAGACCCGACCATGAAAGCCAAAATAAGCGAGGCATTTGGCGAAGCGGCTGAGAAGCTCGGACTGGGACGGGACAACGTTGAAAAAGTTGTCGATCTCGTCGACAGCCTGGGCGAGGAACTGTCGTATATTGAGGCGCTGCGAAACCAGCTTCAGCGAATTTTCGTGGTTGAGTCCCGGATTGCAGAATTGGGTGAGCTTTATCGCAGCGACCGCGGGGTCATGGAAACCATTACCCCTGTATCCAGATTAAGTCATATTGCCATGACAGGTTTCCGCCGAGACTTCGAAGATGTCGATGCGCAAACCGGTGAAATTATGGCTGTGCTGAAGAACATCGGTGCGCAAATCAAGTACATCAGAACCAACCGGGATGACCTCTATCGCCGGTTCTGGGCATGGAAAGAAATCGTCGAAAAGTGGGAAGCCCACCCGGCCAGACGGACCCGCAATTGCGAAGATCTGTTGCAGGAAACATACCGGTTCCTGGCGCAACGTTTTTTGCCTCAGAACGAGTGGGAACTGTTCACGAAAGCCCAGGAACGCGCCGCAGAGGCCCAGACGGAAAGTACGTGGTAATCTAGCTGGCTTCACTAAACTCCGACATCACCCAGTCCCGAAAAGCACACGCTTCGGCGCTGGATTGCTCGCCTTGCGGCAGGACCATGTAATAATTGTCCTGGGCTTCCACTGTCATATCAAACGGCTTTACCAGATCGCCTGACTTAATCAGATCTCGGCACAGCATATCGTGTCCCATGGCAATGCCGTGGCCGCGCCGGGCCATGTCGTAGGCCAGCACGAACGTATCAAAGTAATGGCCGTCAGTTGGTGACGGGTGGTGCGTTTCGGTGTTCCGGAACCAGTACTCCCAGCCATCAGCCAGATGGATCAGTTGCAACAGGGTCTCGGCAATCAGGTCTTCGGGATCAGACAATCGCCCGGCAATGGATGGTGCACATACGGGATACAGATATTCCTGACTTAACTGAACGCCTTCCACCCCTTCCCACTCGCCGCGGCCATACCTTATTTCCACACCGGCATTGGCACCCGCGAAGTCGGTGGTCCAGAGTGCCGTGGAAACACGAACCCGGATATCCGGGTTTGCCACCATGAACCTGCCCAGTCGCGGCATGAGCCAGAACACGGAAAACGCATTGTTGGCTTTGACCTCCAGCGCCGCATCCTCGGGGTCGGTCAGGAACTCGCTGGTACCATCTCTCAGCACACGAAAAGCCTGATTGACAGACGGCAGGTAGTTACGCGCCGCATCGGTCAGTTGCAGGCTTCGCGGACGACGCAGAAACAGCGGCTGGCCCAGAAAATGCTCCAGCAGTTTGACCTGCTGACTGACCGCAGACTGGGTAATATGCAGTTCTTCCGCCGCCGCCGTAAAACTCAGCAAACGGGCTGACGCTTCAAATGATCGCAACCAGTTCAGGGGCGGTAAATCACGTGACGGCACGGGAATTCTCCGATGATTTTTTCGATGATAAACTAATCATAAGTTTTACTAATGGCAATGAGTTTGAATTTCTCGTTTGATATTTGTCACCGAATGGAGCGAAAGTCATAGGTCAGCACGTGTGTGACGTGGCGCAGCCTGCATTTGAGGAGATACCGTGATGTCCGTAACAGAATTCAAAGCGACCGACAGCCGAATTGAAGACGATCCCTACTATGAAGAACGGGTCGATCTGGCGGCAGCCTTCCGTATGGCTGCACGCCATAATTTTCATGAGGCCGTGGCCAATCACTTCAGTCTGGCGGTATCGGACGATGGATCCAAGTTTCTCATGAACCCCTGCGGGCGGCATTTCAGCCGGGTCCGCGCCAGCGAGCTGCTGCTGCTGGATGCCAACGATCCAACCACCATGGATCAGCCCAATGCGCCTGACTCGACCGCCTGGTGTATCCACGGCTCATTGCACCGGAATGCACCACAGGCACGCTGCCAGTTGCATGCGCATACCAAATACGCCCTGGCGCTGGCCTGCCTGAAAGATCCGAGCATGCCATCCATTGATCAGAACACGGCCCGGTTCCATGGCCGGATTGCCTACGATGACGGTTTTGACGGTATGGGTCTGGGTGACGAAGGTGAACGTGTGGGCACGTTGCTGGGCAATAAATCCGTCATGCTGATGGGCAACCACGGCGTGTTGATGACCGGCAGCCATGTGGGTGAAGCATTTGATCAGCTCTACTATTTCGAAAAGGCCTGCGAGACGGTTATTACCGCCTACGCCACCGGGCGCGAGCTGAATGTTCTTTCTGATGACGTCGCCCAGAAGACCGCCCAGCAGTGGCTCGATTATCCGGGATTGTGGTCGAACCACTGGGAAGCCCTGAAGGAAATCCTTGATGAGGAAGAACCTGATTATCGCACCTGACTCCTGACCTTTTCTGAGCTGGCTATAAATCATGCCTGATATACAAGCGACCAACGCCAAAACGTCCGGCGTCACCATTGACCCTGCGGCGTTGCGCGGCCTGATGACCTTGCGCAATGGACCGGGTGTGCGTCATTTCATGACCTGGCTGGTGATGCTTTCAGCATCCGGATACGGCTTGTACCTGAGCACCGGGACCCACTGGTTCATCCCGGCCATGATTGTGTACGCGGGGATACTCACGCAAACAGCCTATGCCATCAGCCACGAAAGCGCCCATTACACCTATGTGAAGACCAGATGGCTTAACACCGTCATTTTCTGGATTACCTCGCTGATCTATTTCGAAGACCCGGTACAGCGTTACCACGCGCATATGCGGCATCACAACTTCACCTGGATCAACGGCATGGATGCCCAGATATCCGTCAATCCCCTGCACCTGCATAGCTGGTTTCTTGAGTTCTCCAACCTGCCTCACTACTGCACCAACGCCAGGTACATGATCCAGAATGCCCTCGGTGTCCATAACGCGTTCACCCGGTCATTTACCCCCGAACGGGAATTGCCCAAACAGCAACGCACATCCCTGGCATTTGTCATGATTTACGCCGCAATCGTCGGACTGACGTGGTGGTTCAGTGCGTGGGATATCCTGCTGACCTACATCATCATTCCGCGCCTGGTTGGCGGTTTTATCATGCAGATGTTTACCATTAACCAGCACGCCGAAATGGAGGCCGACCAGCACGATATTCGCAAATCATGCCGGTCCTTCGATACAAACTGGCTCGGGCGTTTTATGGGCTGTGACATGAACCGGCATGTGGAGCACCATCTGTATCCGAAGGTCCCGTTCCACGCCCTGTATGGTCTGGAGAAAGAACTGGGCGACCAGCTACCGACGCCCGCCAGCGGCATGTTCGCCCTCGATCTGTACATTCTGGGTCGTGTCCTGCGCCGCACCTTCGGGCGCGCCCAGCCCGTAACCGCAACAGCCAGCGATCACGTGCATGAGTCTCAATGACGACCTGATCCACGCCGCCCGCACCTCACCCGTTGTCACCCTGACGGACACGGAGCCCGCGGGCATTGATCTTGATGCCCTGCGCCAGTACCGGCTGGGCCGTATTCGCGAGCAACTGATCGCCCAGGATATCGGTGCCTGCGTTCTGACCACCTCTTACTCCATCCGCTACGCAACCGGGGTCAGGAACTGCGCCATCTTCCAGAGCCACATCATGGCCGGTTATCTGTTCATTCCGGCTGAAGGTCCGGTCATCCTTTTTGACAGCGAGCCGGGCCGGAAAACCGGTGCCAGCCTGGGCACAATCGATGAGTGCCGCGATGACGTGATGCTGCTCAGTTACATGTACGGCGGCAGCCGTCTGGGAGAGTGGGTCGAACGATGGGCCCGGCAGATGGCCGATCTGGTGGATGCCCACGGACAGGGCAACCGGCGGTTTGCCATTGAAAATGCCGGACCCGAAACGGTGCTGCCATTCGGCAGTCACAACATCACCATTGTGGATGCGGCCCGCATCGTGGAGCCCGCCCGCAATATCAAGTCGCCTGAAGAAATCCTGTGCATGAACAGCGCCATTGCCGCAGCCGAAGACGGTATGTGGCGCATGCATCACGCGCTCAGGCCCGGCATGACCGAAGTCGAGTTGTGGAGCCACCTGTGGCAGGCCAATATCGAAGCCGGTGGTGACTGGCTGGAGTGCCGGTTGCTGAGCTCCGGCGACCGCACCAATCCGTGGCAGCAGGAAGCCTCAGCCCGCATGATCCGGCCCAACGAGCTGGTAGCGTTCGATACGGACATGGTGGGGCCGTTTGGATACTCGGCCGATATCTCCCGAACGTTTTTCAGCGGCCCGGGCAACCCGTCCGATGAACAGCGCGATCTCTACAAACGCGCCTACGAAGAAGTCCACAACAACATCGCTCTGGTCAAAAGCGGTGTGTCGTTTCAGGAACTGACCGAAACTGGTTTCCGCCAGCCCGAGCGTTTCCGCGAACAGCGCTATCCGGTGATGATGCACGGCATCGGCATGTCCGATGAATGGCCGTGTGTGTTCTATCCGGAAGACGCGCCGCGCTGCGCCTATGACGGCATGCTGGAAACCGGCATGTGCATGTGCGTGGAAAGTTATGTGGGCGAAGTGGGTGGCCGCGAGGGCGTCAAGCTGGAGCAACAGGTACTGGTCACCGATGACGGCTGTGAAATCCTGACCTCGTTCCCCTTCGAAGACGCCCTGCTGGCCTGATTCTATTCAGCCGCCTCACGGCCTGACGCTACGCCGCAGCTTCTCTGCCTTGTGGAATGACCTCGTAACCCGGCTCCTCCGGCTCGTCGTCCAGCATTTCGGGCGGGAATCCCGGTGCCAGCAGTTGGGCATCGCAACGCTCTTCCAGACGACGGGCGATGTTGGGCGACAGCTCCCGGCCACCGTACTTTTCCATGCCTTCCTTGAAGATATCCAGGATCAGCGGTCCCACATCCAGTTCTACACCGGAGCGTTCCGCCAC
>JAJFID010000027.1 GCA_021775325.1 Rhodospirillales bacterium | reverse complement strand
GGACAGCGGAACATGTCCGCTCGCCCGTTTCCGAAGCGATGTTGCCTTCACGGGCCAAACGACACAATCCCCCTTGTACCAGTTTCGCAAGGCCGCTGATAAAACTCTCATGTGTGCCGACCGTTCCAATTCGGGTGTAGTTTGTGACACCCTGTTCTCCTGCCAGTTCCCGGTACTCAATATCCAGTTCGACCAGCGTCTCTGAATGTTCTGATACAAACGCAATAGGCACCACAACAATGTTCACGTTGTCACGCGCCGCACGCGCGATTTCGTCCTCGGTGGACGGGCCAATCCATTCCAGTCGCCCGACCCGGCTCTGATAACAAATGACCCAGTCCAGATCTGACACGCCCCGGCTTTCCAATGCGTTTGCCAGCGCTGCGCCGGTCATTTCAACCTGATGCTGATAAGGGTCGCCTTTTTCAATGATCTTGCATGGCAACCCATGGGCGGAAAACAGGAAACGCGATTTCCGGCCCCTGTCATTTGGACCGATCTGTTCCATGACCCGATCACATTGGGCGGAAATCCAGCCCTCGTTGACGGGATAACAACAAACCGCCTGAGTTGGAACGCGAAGTCCGGCCTGTCGGGCAGCACGGTACCATTCCGTTATGGACGATCCCGTGGTGGTGGTCGAGTACTGGGGATAAAGCGGTAAGAGAATCACTTGGTCCGCGCCAAACTCCTCGACCTCTTTTACGGTTTCCAGGCTCATTGGGTGCCAGTAACGCATGGCAATAAAACTTTTGAACACGTTCCCATCATCATTGACATTTAATTGTGCATCCAATGCTGAGGCTTGTAACCGGGTCATGGGTACGAGCGGCGAACTGCCGCCCAGAAGTTCATAAATTCCTTTGGCAATTGGCGCACGACGCCATGCGATCCATCGCGCCAGACAATATCTGAACGGTGACGGCAGGTAAATTATTGCGGTATCATTGAACAGATTGAACAAAAACGGCTCGACCGCATCAAGACTGTCCGGTCCCCCAAGATTGAATAAAATGACCGCTGTTTTTGTCACGAGTGATTTCGAACCAGTTCCACAACGCGCGCAACATTTTCAGGCGGCGTGGCCGGAACAATACCATGACCCAGATTAAAAACAAACGGACCGCCACTCAATGTTTCCACGATTTGACGAATGGAACGATCTAACTCATCGCCACCTGCAACAAGTAACTGGTTATCCAGATTTCCCTGTACAGTCGTCAACGGTTGCAGAGTATCCCGCGCCCATTCCAGCGGCACATTTGCATCAAGACTAATGCCGTTTACGCCTGTTGATCTGATGAATTCAGCCGCCATCAATCCACCTCCACGAGGAAATCCAATAACGGGAACATCCGGATACACTGCGTGAATGCCATCAACGATGCGGCGAGTCGGCTCAATTGACCATTTTCGGAATTGATTTTCTGACAGCACGCCAGACCAGCTATCAAATAGCTGGATCACTTCGGCACCGTTTTTAATCTGTTCAATCAGATAGAGTGTTGTCGCCTCAACCAGTATATTGATCAGTCGGGTAAATGTTTCGGGTTCCCGGTAAGCCCACCCTCTTGCCGTGCCGCCATCTGTGCCGCCCCGACCCTCAACCATATAAATCGCTACAGTCCACGGCGAACCGGCAAAACCAATCAGCGTTTTGTCCTGTGGCAGTTCTGAACGAAGGCGACGGATGGTCTCAAACACAGGTGACAGATGATCAAGGACTTTTGCTGAATCCAAAACGCCCATCGCTTCGACCGACTGAATCGGATCCAGAACCGGACCTTCACCTTCACGAAAAGAAACATTCTGCCCCAGTGCGTCCGGTATAACCAGAATATCTGAAAACATGATAGATGCGTCAAAGTCATATCGCCGTATAGGCTGCAAGGTAACCTCAACAGCCAGATCGGGCGTGTAACAAAGATCCAGAAAATTTTCGGCCTTTTTTCGTGTCTCTCGATACTCTGGCAGATACCGTCCGGCCTGTCGCATAAGCCATATGGGTGGCACGGATAGCGTTTCGCCTTTGAGAGCGCGAATGAGTGTTTTCTGATTGGTTTCCATTATCGGGCTTGGGCCATTTGATTCACAGGTCAGGGAGCCCTATCAATAACACTATAATATATATAGAAAAGGTAGTTGTTGTAGTTGTAGGGCAGGAATCGAGGATAAGTCAGTATTCACAGATTTGTACAGACTCCTGGTCAGGGAAAATCAATGGATTTAGGGTTTTGGGATAAAAGTTGGGATAACAATAAATAGTCCGGTATCGAGCGGCTTTTGAGCCCAATGAATAACGTGTATTGTTTGTATAAGTTCACAAACGGAACCTTTTTAAGGCCTGAATTATTATCCTTCCACAGGTGTTGGTATGATTATCCATAACCGCACAATCTATCTGAACGAAAACCGCACATGGTTAATAAAACATCAATAAAACATCAAAGTGGACTTATCCCCAGGATGTTAGTTAGTCACTGTGAAGGAAATTTTTCTTGAAAACCGTTCATCTCCATCTGGTTTCCGATTCCACGGGCGACACGGTAAACCATGTAGCAAAAGCATCCCTGGTCCAGTTTGACGACGTCAAAGTGGAGGAACATCTTTGGTCGATGGTCCGTTCCGAAGGACAGGCGCAGGATATTCTACAGAAAATCAGTGAGAACCCCGGTTTTGTGTTGTACACCGTTGTTGATACATCTGTTCAGACTATTCTGGAAACAGGATGTCATGAGATGAACATCCCCTGTGTTTCCGTTCTCCAGCCTGTTGTCGACAAGTTGCGTCATCATCTCGGTCAGGAAGGTCACGCCCGCCCCGGTGGCCAACACGTGTTGGACGCGGAGTATTTCGAACGTATTGCGGCCATGGACTATGTTCTAAGCCACGATGATGGTCAGTCCACGCGGACGTTGGCGGACGCGGATGTGGTTCTTGTGGGTGTGTCACGCACGTCCAAGACACCAACCTGTATTTATCTGGGCAATCGGGGGGTCAAGGCTGCCAATATTCCGTTGGTGCCAGGCAGCACACTGCCGCCGGAATTGCTTGAAGTGACTGAACCACTCGTCATCGGGTTGACCAAGGATCCGCGACGCCTGGTCCAGATCAGGCGCCAGCGCCTGAAGATGCTCAACCAGGATAGCGAAACGGATTATGTGGATTTCGATATGGTCACAAAGGAAATTAACGACGCGCGTCGCTTGTTCACCCAACAGGACTGGCCGGTCATTAATGTCAGTCGAAAATCCATAGAAGAGACGGCGGCAACCATCATTCAGATGCTGACCCGTCGGCAGGACGGTGAAATCTGAAACAGCATCAGCCCCTGATCCTCGCCTCGCAAAGTGTTGCCCGCCGGAATATACTCGCATCCGCCCATATTAAATTTGACACCCATGTTTCCCACGTCGATGAGGATGCCGCAAAAGATAAGATGCTGAAGCAGAACGGCAGTGCGTCGGATATTGCGCTGACACTGGCAGAACTGAAAGCGGTCCACGTGTCCGAAGACCATCCGGACATACTCGTTATTGGCGCAGACCAGACAATGGAATGCGAGGGCCGGCTTTACGACAAACCGATGGACATGGCGGCTGCGCGAGCCAACCTGAACGATCTTGGCGGCCGGACCCATACGCTGTGCAGCGCCGTCGCTGTCGTGCGTGATGGTCAGGTTATCTGGCACCATGCTGCTATGGCGCACTTGCGTATGCGTCCGTTGGACGGTGAAGCCATCAACGATTATCTGGCGGCAACCGGCGACAGTGTCCTCACATCTGTAGGGTGTTACAGGCTTGAAGACGCGGGCGCGCGACTGTTTGAGTATATCGACGGCGATTACTTCACCATTCTCGGATTACCCCTGCTGCCTCTTCTTGCTTTCTTGCGAGAGATCGGCGCAGTTGATTAGTATTTGGTGGCTTGATATGACAACTCTGTGCACGGCAAAGACATTAGGAAACCTGATCCATGCCCATAACTGGTAAAGCCCGTCTGGCCGGTGTTATGGCTTGGCCTGTGGGCCATTCGCTTTCGCCGCGGCTGCATAATCACTGGCTGTCTGAAATGGACATTGACGGTGCCTATGTACCGTTGTCCGTTCATCCAGATGATGCAGAGCAGGCCATCACCATGGCCG
>JAJFID010000260.1 GCA_021775325.1 Rhodospirillales bacterium | reverse complement strand
TTGCTGCTGACGACATGGATGCGGCCATCGAGATGGCAAAGGCCTGTCCGTTTCTGGACGTGGGTGGCACGCTGGAAGTGGCTGAAATGAAAAAGATGCCGGGTTAGAATCGAAAACGGGGATACTGGAAATGAGACAACTGTTTCTGGCGCTGATATTTGCCGCAACGATGAGCGGGCCAGCCATCGCAGGCAGCACAACCATAGCCTCTTATGGCGGGGCAACGTTACGCATTCCGACACCTGAAGGGTACTGCCAACTGGGGCAGGAAGATGAATTTGAAAAAGCCATGTTCGATTGGCAGTTCGACATACAGAAATCAGTGGGCAACAAGTTGCTCGCATTCTGGGCAGATTGCCCCAGCTTGGACAATATTCGAAACGGCATTGGCGACGGTAGTTTTGAGCAATGGGTGATGGTTACGGCAAGCAACACCGGAAATGAAGGCGAGGAAGGCCTGCTGGAAGATCTGTCGCGGGCAGAATTCCGGCGCATGGTCGCCCGGGAACTGGGCGTCATTGATCTGGACAATCTCATGGATGACATGGAAATGGACAACGTTCTGGAAAGCGCCAATCTGGAGTATCTGGGTGACGCCAACGCAGTCAGTCTGGGCGAGATCGTTTCGCTTGGAATTCTGGGTATGACGGAATCAGTGCACTATGGTGTCATCCAGTCCATTGCGTCCGAGGGCGACAGCGATCTGGTTGGGGGTGTCTTCGGCATGGCCCTGCTCAAAGGCGTTTATACGAATTTCTATTTCTATGCCTTCTATGAAAACAAGGGCACTGTCGAAAGCCTGCTGGCCGAATCGAAACGCTATTCAGCGAAATTGAACACCCTGAACTGACGGGCAGACTGGAAACGCTTCCTGCTTTACTCGCCGGCCGACTGATCTCCCGGTACCATTTTTGCCGGCCACGGCGCGCCGCCACCATCAAAAATCCAGGTCACATTGTCGCCCTCACCGGTCATACCATAACAGTCCCAACTGGTGCTGGGCGGCCACAGAGAACAGTAGGTGTCGCCGGAAATCCGCCATTTGCCCGGTGATGGCGGGCTGCCAGCGGCCAGATAGAGCGTATCGCCATTGTCGGCAAAGTACTGCCGCCACGCCATACCCTTCTGATCGCCGATGGCGGTATTACCACTGAGGGCCGCCGTGATCTCGGCCCCGGTCAGGCTTTTTTCGCCCGCTTCCGCCAGAAGCGGCGACATTACGACGAAAAGCAACGTGATTATCCACCGCATAGCGCTTACTCCCTAAATTTATCCACGCAATAATTAGAGCCGCGACCGTTTGGGGCCGCAATTCACGTTTCGGTTATTGTGCCAGTCGTAGGGTTATTCCGGCTTATGACAGACCGCACATAGCTTGTTGCCATCCGGGTCGCGCACGTAAGCACCATAATAGTTTTCGTGATAGTGGGGCCTGAGGCCGGGTGCGCCCTCATCCGCGCCATCATTGTCCAGTGCGGCGGCGTGAAAATCATCGACCGCCTGCCGGGTTTCGGCAATCAACCCGATCATGGAACCGTTGCCGACACAGGCGGGTTCGCCATTCAACGGCGATGTTACCCAGATGGAGTCGCCGCCCGCTTTACCGTATCCCGAAGCAACGTCCTCGTAGTCGTAATAACGCCTGTGTCCAAGCACACCCAGGACCGCGTCATAAAACGGGCGCGCGCGGGCTAAATCATTGGTACCAATCATCACGTGGCTGAACATGTTTATTCGACCTTTCATTCCACAGGGTTTTCAAGTATATCGTGCCCGACCCTGAAATTAAAAAAAAGATCAGATTTCAGGCTGTAAAACATTGGATTGGCGGGCAAAACTGTTAAGCTGATCCACGCACGATCCGATGGCGCCCCGCAAATTGTACGGGCGCCACCAGTTTAGGACCCGCATCAGAGGGGATTTTTGATGTCAGATACCGCGAATCCTGCGGCCGGTATTTCCGATGAGGAAGAAAAAAGCCGTCGCGACTTTTTGATTGTTGCCACATCCGTTGTCGGTGGCCTGGGCACGGCACTTGCCGTCTGGCCCTTTGTCCACTCAATGAACCCAGCCAAGGACACCCTTGCACTGTCCACCACCGAGGTCGATCTTTCGCCCATAGAGGAAGGTCAGAGCATCACGGTCACATGGCAGGGCAAACCGGTGTTTGTCCGTAATCGTACGGCAGCAGAGATCGAAACGGCGCGCAGTGTCAAAGCCGCTGATCTGATTGATCCCGAGACAGACGAAGCTCGCGTCCAGAAAGCCGAATGGCTGATCATGGTCGGCGTCTGCACCCATCTGGGCTGTATTCCCCTGGGTCAGAAGGCTGGCGAACCAAAGGGCGACTATGACGGCTGGTTCTGTCCCTGCCACGGGTCGCACTACGATACATCAGGCCGTATTCGCAAGGGCCCTGCGCCGCTGAACCTGCCGATTCCGGCCTATGAGTTCCTCGACGATTCAATCGTCAAGATCGGGTAAGGAGAAAAGATATGGCTTTTAAATTCTTCGAAAATCCGGTCGTCAAGTGGGTTGAGTACCGCATGCCGGTGTTCAGTTTTCTCGATCATTCACTGGGCAGCAGTTATCCCACACCGAAAAACCTGAACTACTGGTGGAATTTCGGCTCCCTCGCCGGCATGATACTGGTAATCATGATTGTCAGCGGCATCGTGCTGGCCATGAACTACACGCCCCATGTGGATTACGCCTTTGAGTCCGTAGAGCGCATCATGCGCGACGTAAACTATGGCTGGTTGATCCGCTATATTCATATGAACGGTGGCTCGGCGTTCTTTATCTGCGTTTACATCCACCTGTTCCGCGGCATGTATTTCGGTTCATACAAGGAACCACGCGAGTTGTTGTGGATTATCGGTGTGTTCATCCTGCTGGCCATGATGGCAACGGCCTTCATGGGTTATGTGTTGCCTTGGGGTCAAATGAGCTTCTGGGGTGCCACCGTGATCACCAACCTGTTTTCGGCTATTCCTTTTGTGGGCGATTCTATCGTGACCCTGCTGTGGGGTGGTTTCTCCGTCGATAATCCGACACTGAACCGGTTCTTCTCGCTGCATTATCTGATGCCCTTTGTCATCGTCGGGCTGGTGGTGTTCCATATCTGGGCGCTGCACATGCACCGCTCAAACAACCCGCTGGGTATCGACGTCAAGGGCCCGGAAGACATGATTCCGTTCCACCCCTACTATACGGTCAAGGACCTGTTTGGTATGGGCGTGTTCATGTTGATCTTTATGTTCTTCGTGTTCTACGCACCCAACTTCTTTGGTGAGCCGGATAATTACATCAAGGCCAATCCGCTGGTCACACCGCCGCACATTGTGCCGGAATGGTACTTCCTGCCGTATTACGCCATTCTGCGGGCGTTCACGACAGACTTCTTCCTGTATCAGATCGTGTCGCTGGGCGGATTCCTGATGTCAGCAAAACTGGCCGGTGTGCTGGCCATGTTTGCCTCCATCCTGCTGTTCCTGCTGTTGCCATGGCTGGATCGTTCCAAGGTCCGCAGCAACAGATTCCGTCCCATCAACTTCTGGTTCTTCTGGATATTTTTCCTGGATTGCCTGTTCCTGGGTTACATCGGCGGCAAGCCGGCGGAAGGCAGTTTCATCATTATGGGACAAATCGCCACGACGTACTATTTCGCCCATATCATCCTGATTATTCCAATCGTCAGCATTCTGGAACGGCCAAAACCGATACCGGAAAGCATCAGTTCTGCCGTCACGGCAGCCGGTCATTAAGGTAGGAAAGGATACAGAAAATGAAAAAAGTTATTCTTTCAGCCTTCGCGGCGGCAACCATTGCACTGGGAAACGTCGCTGTAACCGGTCCGGCAGAAGCAGCGAGCGGGGTCAAGCCTCCAGCGCAGGAATGGTCATGGACCGGCCCGTTCGGCACCTTTGACCGCGCGTCCCTGCGTCGTGGTCTGCAGGTCTATTCAGAGGTCTGCAGCGGCTGTCACAGTCTGAATCTGGTGGCCTATCGGGCACTGGGTGAAGTCGGGTTCTCCGAAGACGAGATCAAGGCCTTTGCGGCTGAGTTCGAAGTCACAGACGGTCCTGATGAAGAAGGTGAAATGTTTGAGCGCGAAGCAAGGCCCGCCGATATGTTCGTATCGCCCTTTGCGAATGACAACGCGGCCCGCGCGTCCAATAATGGTGCTCTGCCGCCAGATCTGTCACTCATGACCAAAGCCCGCTTCAATGGCCCGGATTACGTCCACGCCCTGCTGACCGGCTATGAGGAAGAAGCGCCGGAAGGCGTCATGCTGATGGATGGCATGAGCTACAACCATTATTTCGCGGGCAATCAGATCGCCATGGCACCGCCTATCGATGATGATTCCGTCGAATACGCGGACGGTACTGAAGCCTCCAAGGACCAGATCGCCCGCGATGTCGTGACGTTCATGGCCTGGGCTGCCGAGCCGGAACTCGAAGAGCGCAAACGCCTCGGCCTCAAGACCATGATCTTCCTGTTGGTATTGACCGGCCTACTGTATGCCCTGAAACGAAAAATCTGGTCTGATCAGCATTGATCTGACTAGGCAAACCCAACACCAGAACGGCCTCATGATTGATTATCGTGAGGCCGTTTTTACGTGCGTGCGCCCGCATCAATTGCCCGTCGCAAGGGCTCCATCATGGACTGGAAATGTCGCCAGCGACCGATGGAGGATGTGTAGACAGGTTTTCGAACCTGCGCTGCGCTAGCCGTCTGCACCGTCCTTTGTGTCTGGTGAAAGTTGAGACAATCTTCGTGAAACGGAAGGCCACAAAAATCCAGAAGGCGGGTAATCTCAGCCGATGGATGCTCCGCAATTGCCTCGTAGGCGATGTCGAGACAGGCATCCGGAATAACATTACGCCAGTGCACCATGAGCGCCTCGTAGCTCCTGTAGTAACCAGCCAGGCTATCCAGATCGTAGGCGTAGGGAATGTTTCCCGTAAAGTGTTTGGAGAAGATGGACAGACACGTGTCCAGGGGATCGCGTTGTAAATGGATAATACGGGCGTTTGGCAATATCAGCCGGATCATTCCCAGGCGTAAAAAATTCTCGGGCATCTTGTCCGTGATGAATTTGGCAGTGGCATCAATGCCGCGAATCATCTTCACATAATCTGCACCCATTTGGGCCAGATCTTCATTGTCCAGTGTGACGACACCCTGTGGGTATGGTGTCCCCAGTGACGTCATGCCTTTTTGAACGATCGATCCCAAATGCGGCAATTCGCCGGCACCGTGTACGTCCGGGTGGCTGGCCAGTATTTGTTCAACCAGCGATGTGCCTGAGCGGGGCATACCGACAATGAAAATTGGCGACGTGTCCGTATCTCCCTGCCCTGAAAAATGTTTGAACATATCCGCTGTAAAGGTTTCCCTGATACGCTCACAAAGCGCTTCATGTGACGCCAGGTTCCAGGGCGTGTGTTCGCGTTTTGAGGCATTGGCGGCGATATAACAGGATGCGGACTCGGCGTAGCGACCCTGTTGTTCATAAACATCGCCCAATGCGAACCCAAGCAGCATACGATCCTGCCAGTCCACATCCGGATTACCATGCAGCGATTCCATGATTGAGACCAACCCGCTATCGTCATGTACGTCACAGATGGGCGTCAGGTTTTTCATTGCCGCCGCATAGTCAGGTTTTAGTGTCAGGGCCTGACGAAAACTCTGCTCAGCTTCCGAAAACCGCCCGGCATCTTTCAATGCAGTCCCGAGATTGTTGTGTGCTTCCGCGTAATCGGGTGCCAACTCTATGGCGTCTCTGAAACACGCCATTGCCGAACCGACATCCGTCACCAACAGGTGCGCGTTGCCAAGATTATTATGCATAACCGGATCACTTGGCTGCAGCGCAATTGCCGCCTGATAGGACAGAATTGCAGCCTCCCGCTGATCAAGGCTGATCAGGATGTTACCGAGATTGTAGTGAGCTTCTGAATACGATGGGTCCAGTTCGACCGCTGTCTGGAAACAGGTCAACGCATCCTCATGTTGTCCCAAATCGCTCAACGCATTGCCCAGATTGTTATGCGCCAGTGCCAGTTGTGGATTGATATCAATCGCCTTGCGGTAACACTTTACTGCTTCCGACGCCTGGCCGGTACGTCGCAGCACATTGCCGAGATTGACATGAGCTTCCACAAAGGCTGGTTTCAGATGACTCGTCTTACGAAAATGCTCGATGGCGTCCTGTAATCTGCCCAGATCGCGGGCAACGATACCCAGATTGAATTGCGCATCTACGTTATCGGGTGCGAACCCAAGAACTTTTCCAAAGCTACTTTGAGCCTCGGCGAGTTTACCCAGATGGCGTTGTACAATTCCCAGATTCAGGAATGCCTCCGCGTAATCCGGTGCCAGATTTACGGCTTTGCTGATCAACTGTTCCGCTGCGTCGTTGTTGCCTGACTGATGAGCGATGGTGCCCAGCAGGTTTAACGCAACCGGATGTTCCGGATTTGCCGCCAACACCTTGCGATACCCGGTCTCGGCCTGTTGCAACCGACCGGCTTGATGATTCTGTAGTGCCAGATTGATCATTTGTTGCAGGTCTTGTGGCATTTTCGCTGACTTGTCGGAGCAGTTTCTGGGGTGTTGTGGCAGATTACACAGGCTTCAATGTACGTCGCTATGCGAGACAATGCCACCGATGTTCGCGCCCGTTGCATAACAGGGCGACCTTGCCCACGCTGGTGATCGGGCCTATAAACCGCTAGGTACGCAAACTGGTGACACGGGAATATCATGGCCTCAGATTTATCAGAACGCGGTCTCTATC
This sequence comes from Rhodospirillales bacterium, assembly GCA_021775325.1. GTDB lineage: Bacteria > Pseudomonadota > Alphaproteobacteria > Rhodospirillales > Casp-alpha2 > JABJGO01. The sequence goes on along the minus strand of JAJFID010000260.1, from coordinate 1,462 downwards.
TGGTCACAGGTGGTGCCGGGTTTATCGGCTCCAACATTGTTGCCGCGCTTGATGATTGTGGCGCGCGGGTGGTGGTCTGTGACCGGCTGCGCGCCGAGAACAAATGGCGCAATATTGCCAGACGCGACCTGGCGGACATTATTCATCCCGATGATCTGGGTGAATTCCTCGACGACAATACGGATCAGATCGAAGCGGTCATTCATATGGGCGCCATCTCCGCCACCACGGAAACCGATGCCGATCTGATCATTGATACCAACTTTCATCTGTCCATGGGGTTGTGGGCATGGTGTGCGCACAACGACGCGCCGTTGATCTACGCTTCGTCTGCCGCCACCTATGGCGATGGTGAACAAGGCTTCGATGATGATGCGTCGCGCGAATATCTGGCCTCGCTGCAGCCGCTTAACGCCTATGGCTGGAGCAAGAACCTGTTCGACCGGCGCATCGCCCGCATGATCGCCGACGGCACGCCCCAGCCGCCGCAATGGGCTGGCCTCAAGTTTTTCAATGTCTATGGCCCCAACGAGTATCACAAGGGCGGGATGCAGAGCGTGGTTTCGCAAGTCTACCCCCGCGCCGCCGCAGGTGAAGCCGCCACTCTGTTCAAGTCTCATAACGGGAAATATGACGACGGCGGCCAGCTTCGGGATTTCGTGTGGGTGGGTGACTGCGTTGATATTGTCATGTGGCTGCTGGAAAACCCTGATGTCAGCGGGCTGTTCAACTGTGGCACCGGCCAGGCGCGCAGTTTTCTGGACCTGACCCATGCTGTTTATGCGGCGCTGGATGCGGAACCGGCGGTGACGTATGTGCCCACACCGGAAGCCATTCGCGACAAGTACCAGTATTATACCCAGGCCAAAATGTCGAAACTGCGCAGTGCCGGGTACGACAAAACGGCCACGTCGCTGGAAGACGGTATCGCCCAGTATGTGCGCGACTTCCTGCACACCGATGATCCTTATCGGTAACGTAGAACGTTAACACAGATCGGTAACACGAATGTTTTTCACACTCGCCTTTCCGGCCATTGATCCTGTTCTGATTCAGGTCGGCCCCATCGCCATCCGCTGGTACTCGCTGGCCTATGTGGGCGGGCTGATACTGGGCTGGCTGCTGGTGCGTAAGTTGGCACAACGAACATCCGACGCGGTCAGCCGTGAAGATGTTGACGATTTTCTCATGTGGGCCACGCTGGGTGTCATTCTGGGCGGTCGTCTGGGTTATGTGTTGTTCTATCAGTTGAGTTTTTATCTGCAGAACCCGGCAAACATTCTGGCCGTCTGGCAGGGCGGCATGTCGTTTCATGGCGGTTTTGCGGGTGTGGTGGTTGCCACCATCCTGTTTGCCCGCAAACGGAAGATTCCGCTGCTGGTATTTTCCGATCTGCTGGCCTGTGTTGCCCCCATCGGGCTGTTTTTTGGCCGCCTTGCCAACTTCATCAATGGCGAGCTGT
>JAJFID010000259.1 GCA_021775325.1 Rhodospirillales bacterium | reverse complement strand
GGTCCTGAATTTGATAATGATGACGATCGTGAAGAAATCGTAACTGAAACCGAAGTCGTCGTTACAGTTGATCCCGCCGAAGAAGCCAGGCAGGGAGTAGCAAACCAGTTTACAGGCGCCGGAAATAGTGGCGGCGTCAGTGTGTCCGCGAGCGATACCGGTGGTTATGTAATTTCCGGTGGTTCCGATGCTGTCGTTAGCGCTGATCTCTCGAGTTATACCGATGATTTCACCGTCGATCTTGCCCAAAGCACAGGCGACAACTCAATTCAGTTAGGCACGGGCAGCGATACGGTGACGACCGGTGGCGGTTCAGACTTCATCTATTCCGGTGGCGGTGATGATGTGGTCGATGCCGGGGCTGGTGATGATCTGATCCAGGGTGGTACCGGTGGTGGCGATGACGCCTATATCGGTGGCGAGGGTACTGACTGGGTCATGTACCCCAGCGCCAAGGACGGATATGATCTGATTATCAATCTGGACGATTCCAGCAGCTACACCCATACCCTTGCCAGTGGTGAGACGATTACAGTTGATCCGTCCATTGCCATGGATATCACCACCACGGAAGGTGAAGATACGTGGATCGATAACGATACGCTGACCGATATCGAAAACATTCTGGCGGGTGAAGGCGATGACGTTGTAATCGGTAACGCCTCTGACAATACCCTGGTTGGTAACCTGGGTGATGACGTCCTGCTCGGTGGTGCCGGTGATGACACTTTGATCGGTGGTTCAACATACAACAACAATGATGCAAGCGTTGCGGGCGACGGTTACCTGGGTGATGGCAGCGCCATCCTTGGTGTTGATGGCAGCGACTATCTGGATGGTGGTTCAGGCAACGATACCGCCGTATTTGGTGGCACCTTTGGTGATTACACCGTTGGCGTTGATGAGAACAACAATGTAACGCTGTCTCTTGGTGGATTTACCGATACGCTGGCCAACATCGAGCAGATTCAGTTTGATGACAACGAAATCATCGCTGTTGGTCTGCCACCTGTTATTACGCTGGAATCCGGTACCGTGGACGCAGATAGTGGCCAGACCATTGGTCTCGGAATTTCCGCCGGTCTGGCTGCTGACGGCATTGGTGAACTGGGCTCTATTACCATCTCCAATATCCCGTCGGGTTCCGTCATTACCGATGGAAACGGCACTGTTGTGTACTCCGATACGGATACAGGTTCGCTGGAACTGACATCGGATCAGTTGTCCGGATTGAGCATCGAGGCACCGGATTACATTACATCGTCATTCAGCCTGAGCGTGACGGCAACACGAAGCGACGACTTTGCCCTGACGGACACGGCTAGCCTTCTGGTCAGTGTCGAACCCGTTGCGAGTGCGCCGGACTTAAGCGTTTCCAGCAACAACATTGATCATACCGAGGGCCAGACTCTCACGTTCGATATCTCAACCGCGACGACGGATGAATCGGAAAATCTGGCATCGGTACAGGTCAAGAATATCCCCGAAGGCAGCAAACTGTATATTTCGGTCGGAGACCCGGCGTTCCTTGTTCAGGTCCCTGTTGTCGATGGTGTGTCATCAATTCCGTTTAATCTGGGCAATACGGTCGTCGTAGAAACCCCGGAAGGTTATGACGAAGACTTCGATCTGGTGGTCGTGTCCACGTCAGAGGAATCCAATGGCGACACGGCATCGACCGAAGCCTATATCCATGTGGATATGGACGGCACCGATGAGGTCTATGTGCTTGATGCCTCGACGGCGGATGCCACGGCTGGCGATGATCATCTCTATGGCTCTGACGGTGACGATACCATCGCCAGTGGCGACGGCGATGATGTTGTACTGACCGGGTCGGGCAATGACACGGTCGATGGCGGTGCCGGTGACGATGTTGTCTATGGTGGTGCCGGAGACGATACGCTGGCAGGCGGTGCTGGCAACGATACGCTGGACGGCAGCGATGGCTCCGACACCCTCAGTGGTGGCGCGGGCATTGATGAGCTGTTTGGCGGCGCGGATGCCGACTTCCTGGATGGCGGTGCCGGTGATGACATCCTGTCGGGTGGTGCTGGTGCTGATACGTTCACGTTTGATGCGGCCAGCGGGTCTGACATCATTTCCGATATCATGGCAGAAGACACGATTGTGTTCGATGGCCAGGAATTCCATGCCGAAGACATGATCTTCAGCGAGAATGCGGATGGCGACGTGGAAATCGCGTTCAGTAATAATGATGGCACAGCGCCTGATACCACGGTTACGCTGGAAGGCGTCAAGAAGTCCGATCTGGATACGAATAGCGACGGTACGATTGACTCCAACGACAACAGTTATTCCGTAAGTGAGGACAGTGGTTCGGTAACTGTCACCATCGATACCGATAGCTGATCAACGGTTTAAACGACATGAACCCCCGGTGAGTTCCCGCTCGCCGGGGGTTTTGTGTTTGCCGGAGAAAATGCTGGCAATGTGGGATCAGACGCATACATTCGCGCGCACATCTACTCTGTAAGTTCGAAATCAGGTTCTCCCATGTCTTCTCTCGCCAAAGAGGTCGAAAGTCGTCGGACTTTTGCCATTATTTCCCACCCGGATGCAGGCAAAACCACGCTGACAGAAAAACTGCTTCTGCTGGGTGGTGCTATTCAGACTGCTGGTGCGGTCAAGGCACGTGGTGATCAGCGTCGCGCCCATTCGGACTGGATGAAGGTTGAGCGGGAGCGGGGAATTTCTGTCGCGTCTTCGGTCATGACCTATGGTTATGAGGGGCTGATTTTCAATCTGCTCGATACCCCGGGACACGAAGATTTCAGCGAGGATACCTATCGCACACTCACGGCTGTCGACTCGGCGGTCATGGTCATTGATTGTGCCAAGGGTATTGAAAATCAGACATTGAAACTGTTTGAGGTGTGCCGTCTTCGCGATATGCCGATTATCACCTTTGTCAACAAGCTGGATCGCGACAGTCGTGATCCGTTTGATCTGCTGGATGAAATCGAACAGAAACTGGCGCTGGATGTAACACCCGCGAGTTGGCCAATCGGTTCGGGTAAGGGGTTCAAAGGATGTTACGACTTGCTGCAGGACCGGCTTGTGTTGGTCAATCGCACAAAGGGCGAACGCCCTGATGCCATTCACACCTGCGACGGTCTTGATGACCCGAAACTGGATGAACTGCTGACCCCTGCCGATGCCAATACTTTGCGTGAAGAGGTCGAAATGGCTCGCGGGTTGTGCCCGGCATTTGATATGCAGTCCTTTCGCGAGGGCCATTTGTCGCCTGTATTTTTTGGCAGTGCCCTGAACAGCTTCGGTGTGCGCGAATTGCTGGATGGCGTCGCCAACATGGCGCCTCAGCCCCAGCCACAACCCAGTATTGGCCGTTCCGTCAGCCCGCTGGAAGACAAGGTGTCCGGGTTCGTCTTCAAAATTCAGGCCAATATGGATCCCAAGCATCGTGACAGAATCGCTTTTGTCCGCATCTGCTCGGGCCGGTTCAAACGCGGCATGAAACTCAAACACATGCGTTCCGGGAAATTATTGAACGTGCACAATCCTGTCCTGTTTCTGGCGCAGGACCGGGAACTGGCAGAAGAAGCATGGCCCGGTGATATCATCGGCATTCCCAATCACGGCAACCTGCGGATTGGAGACACCCTGAGCGAGAGCGAGGACCTGCAATTCTCCGGCGTGCCCAGTTTTGCGCCGGAACTGCTGCAACGGGCCCGGCCGGACGATCCGCTGAAAGCAAAACACCTGGGCCGGGCGCTACAGCAACTGGCCGAGGAGGGGGCTGCCAGTGTGTTCAAGCCCGATATGGGTGCGGACTGGATTGTCGGCGTCGTGGGAGGGCTGCAGTTTGATGTCATGGCCGACCGCATTCGCACGGAATACAACGTGCCGGTACATTTCGAAATGACAGAACTGTACACCGCGCGCTGGGTGCGGGCCGATGATCCTCAGTATTTGAAGAAATTCATCGATGCCAACAAAACATCGGTTGGCAAGGATCATGACGGTGATACGGTGTTTCTGGCGCGGAATGCCTGGCACCTGGATCGTGCCCAGGAGGACTGGCCGGATATCCGATTCCTGAAGGTTCGCGAGCAAGCCGTGTAAACGGCAGGATCGCGGTTCGACCTGATGCATGCCGGTAGTTATCGCCCGGCCAATTTTGCTTTTGCTGCTCTTTCCCTTTGCGCGATGTAGAGGCCGCTGCCCGCGATGACAGTGGCACCGACGATTGTCCAGATGGTCGGCACGTCACCAAAAACCAGATATCCCATGGCAATCATCCAGATGATGACGGCGTATGCGTAAGGCGCTGCAACTGAGGCTTCGGCAACGGTGTAGGCGCGGATCATGCAGTAGTGTCCAAGTGCGCCGGTCAATCCCAGCGTGATCATCATGCTCCAGCCCACCATGTCCGGCGCAGACCAGAAATAGGGGACGACACATGAACCCGCAACCGTTCCGACCAGTGCCGTATAGGTGATACTGGTCATGGGGCTGTCGTCATGGCTGACATATCGTGTGGCGATCTGATACAGGCCATACGCGAGTGCCGCGCCGAGGGGAAAGAACGCGGCATCTGTAAATGCGCCCATGCCAGGCTGAATAACAATGAGCGCACCGACAAATCCGACGACAACACCTGACCAGCGGCGTACACCAACAGTTTCACGAAGTATCAGTGCCGACAGGACGGTCACCAGAACGGGGGTGACATTGATCATGGCGGCAGACTCGGCCAGTGGCAGTAACGTAAAACCCGTAAAGTAGAGTAGCGATGCGCACAGCAGAAGCGTGGATCGCCCAATCTGCATGCGGATATGTCTGGTTTTCAATGTGCCAATGATCCCGGTGCCGAGCAGCAGGACAATAAAGGCAAAATGGAATGCGTACCGGGCCCAGGTAATCTGGATCACGTGGTAGTCATCGCCCAACAGCTTGACCAGTGTATTGGTCCCGGAGAACATCATCGTCGCTGCCATCATCCAAAAGATGGCACGCGTGGTTGATGACAGGCCTTCAGGCATCGGGCCGCCAGCCATCTGATCATCAGACATATGGGTGCCTATTCTGTCTTTTGGATGACGTAGGTAAAAATGCCGTCTTCTTCGCGGGCATCGAGAAGGTCATGGCCCGTTGTGTTGCAGAAGTGTGGAATATCAATATACGAGGCCGGGTCCGTCGCCATGACCGTGATCTGTTCCCCACCTTTCATGGCCTGCAGGGCCTTGCGTGCCTTGAGGACAGGTATGGGACAGTTAAAGCCACGTGCGTCGAGAACCTGGGACATATGGAACCTCTCATAGCGGCGATGGAAACCGCGGGTAGGAAAACCACTAACACTCAATGCCAGACGGATCAAATAGGGTGTTAAAATACGGGCAGATTTTTCTTTGCATCCAGGCATATAGAATTTGATTGTCTCCGGGGGATACGCATGTACTCTCCGGCGGTTCATCTCGAAGAGTAACTGGAACAGACATTGGAGCTACTATGGGCGGTGGATTGGACAACAAGAGAGTCCTGGTGACAGCAGGCGCATCAGGAATTGGCGCGGCAGCGGCGGCAATGTTTCTGGAAGCGGGTAGCAGGGTTCATATCTGTGATGTGAATGAAGCCGCGATCTCGGAATTCATTTCAAATCACCCCGGAGCCAGTGGTTCGGTCGCGGATGTCTCGGATGAAGGTGCTGTCGGTTCGTTGTTTGAAACTGTCAAAGGTGAACTGGGTGGTCTCGATATTCTGATCAATAATGCGGGCATCGCGGGTCCCACAGATTATGTGGAAAACGTCGACTACGCTGAATGGCAGAAATGCATGGACGTCAATCTGGGTGGCGCGTTCCTGTGTGCCCGATTGGCCATTCCCATGTTACGGGAGTCGAAAGGCGGGGCCATCATCAATCTTTCATCCACGGCTGGTCTGTTCGGGTATCCCGGACGCTCACCTTACGCCGCTGCCAAATGGGCCATCATCGGATTTACAAAAACGCTGGCCATGGAACTGGGTGGTGACGGTATTCGTTGCAATGCCATATGTCCGGGCGCAGTCGAAGGCGAACGTATGGACAGGGTCATTGCTGCTGAATCCCGCAATACAGGCGTCAGTGAAGACAAGCTCAGGGCAACTTATGTAAGCTGCACCTCTTTGAAAACGTTTGTATCGGCTGACGATATCGCGGCAACCATGCTGTTCCTGTGTTCAGATGCGGGTGCGAAGATTTCAGGGCAGGCAGTCCCGGTCGATGGTCACTCTGAATCAATCAGTTGATGCTGCCACGGGCACAACCGATACAGGTTGGCGTTGACGGGTCATTATCCAGGCGTTTGATTTCAATATCATCGCCACAGGTCACGCAATAACCAAAGTCACCGTCTGTCATCCGTTCGAGCGCCGTTTCCACGCGTATTATTTCCAGGTCCCTGCGGCGGTCCGTTTCCAGGGCCATGGCCTGGACCTGAAGTGCGTCCATGCGTGACAACCGGCCTGTTGTTGTCTGGTCCAGGGTCACGGGTTCGCGGGATTCGGCAGAATTTGCCTGAACCGCCTGCAGTTCCTTAAGCCGAACGTCCAGTGCCTTTTTGTACGCCTTGATAACTTTTTTATCTAATTCGCTCATGGTTAAAGTCTAGCGGCAACATGGGGCCGTGTCTTCATTTTCAGGCGATTTGACGGAATATAGTTCAGATTCTTTCGAGGCCGCACCACTCGGCGATAAACAGGGCGATAGAACCCGTGACCCGCTTGGTGGATGCCAATGAAACACGCTCGTCAATACCATGAATATTCTCAGATATGGGGCCGTAAACGAGGCATGGGCAGTCGTCATAAAGCATGAAAACGCGGCCATCCAGATAACCCGGCGTGACAAAGGATTCCAGACTGCAGCCAAAGCTTTTGGCATGGGCCCGCCCGAGTGTGGCTTCGGCGTCACTGCCTTCTTCCAGTACGTATCCTTCGGCGAAAAATCCGGTGTATTCCACGTCTGGCGGATTATTTGCCAGTGTGGGGTCGGACTGGGCTGACTGGCGCAGACAATCTTCGATTTCCCGCGCTGCGTCACGCGGGTCAGTGCCGGGATAAATAGCGATACGGACGTCGAACCAGCACCATGCTGGTACCATGGATGGCCAGTCGCCGCCCTGAATCTGGCCAAAAACAACGTTGATGGGGTGGTCCAGGTCTTCGAAGTACCGATGTTTGGCTTTATCGGCATTCCATTTTTCGCCCAGTGCCTTCAGCGATTCCATCAGTGTATAGGCACCGCCGATGGCACTGAAACCGCTGCCGGCAACCCGTGTATGCACAGGGCGTCCGCGCAGGTGAACCCTGAACCAGATTACACCCACATTGGCCCGCACCAGTTTGTCGTCCTCGGGTTCGGGGATAATGGCAGCATCGGCCCGGTAGCCGCGTACCAGACACGACAGTGCACCATTGCCGGTGCATTCTTCCTCGGTCACCGATTGTATGTAGGTGGTGGCCGCAGGCTGGTAGCCTAAATCGCGCAAGGCATCCAGCGCGGCGATATTGGCGATCAGACCGGCCTTCATGTCGGCACCACCACGACCGTACATCCAGTCGCCCTCGATCCACGGATCAAACGGCGCGCGGGTCCACATGTCGGCAGGCCCGGTCGGCACCACGTCCACATGTCCGTTGAGAATCAGTGATCGGCCAGATTCCTCGCGCGGGCGGTGGGTGGCAACCACGTTGATGGCGTTGTCATAACTGACTGTCACCGGCGAAAAGCCCGGATGGGTCTCGATTTCCGAGACATCAATGGCCCAGCGGTCCATGGCGTAACCACGTTCAGCCAGTTTGCCGTGCAGGAAATCCTGCGCTGTATGCTCCTGTCCGCGCAGGGATGGATATCTGATCAGGTCCTGGGTAAAGCCGGTCTGCCTGTCGAAACCGTCGTCGACGGCCGCGAGAATGTCTGACGCCAGTGCATCGTCCAGTGTGGTGGTATTGTTCAATGATCGAGTCCGAATCAAGCCGCGTCGCGTTTCAGGGGCAGGGTAATGCACCGGATGGCGCCACCCCAGTATCCGATATCCTCGCAGTGTGTGGAGATGGGCTCAATGCCGTGTTTGTACAACTCGTCCATAACCCGGTTGTGCTGCGGGTTGATCATGTACCGCTTGTCGTCGAGGCTGACCCCCACGGTCGCGTGACCATTCATTTCCTGCTCGGTGATTTCGATCACATCCCAGTTCTTCAAGGGCTCGGGCAGACCATCGGCCAGTGCCGGTGTGTGGGTCATCAACAGGCCATCGCGCAGCAGGCACATAATGCCAAGGCCATGCAGGATGTCGCCCTTGATGGGCATGGCATGAACCTTGTATCCGTAGGGTTCGATATAGCGGGTCAGCCAGTCGATGCCGGCCTGATTGCTGCACAGGCTGCCCATGCCGACGATCAGGTCATTGCCGGCAATCATGATATCGCCGCCTTCCAGGAACGGCCCCGGCCCTTCGCCTGACGGCGACCACGGTCGTGCCGCGGGCATGGCAACATGGTGGGCGTCCGGATCGGCTTCAATCATGGGCAGAACCAGATCCCGGATGGGGAACACCTCTTTGCGCCGATAGGCGCGGCGGATGTTCACTTCCAGAAAATGATTACCAATGACGAATACGGGGTCTGCAGGGTAAAGCTGTGAATGGCCTTCCTGAAGATTATCCAGGTATGTGGTTTCTTCTTGCGTATAAGGGCGCAGGCGATGGACGGTAATACCGTTATCTTCATAGGTCCGGGCGATTCCCTCCATTTGCTCCCGGGTCCGCTGCCAGCGCTCGGGAAAGGCCTTTTTGATGGACAGTGGGCGATTGCCGGTTTTTTCCAATGCGCCGCGTAACTCGTCATTATAATGGTTCAGATCGGCGCTGAAGGGGGGCAGGGTCAGATCGTCGGGTATCCCGACCACAACCTCGTGAAGTTTACCAAAATCGCTGTGACTACCGAACTGGGGCATCATAACTCCTGACATCTCTGGTTCCTGCGACACCCTATTACATGACAAAAATGCCATGTTGACCATAACCCATTTGCGGGAGGCGGGCTTCGAGTTCACGCGAGCGTGAGCGGCACGGGCACCGCGCCTATTGCGGAAAACAGGTAAATGATGCCACACTTAATCAGTAAACGTAGTGCACCTTCCACATGCTGGCCGCTGGCCAGGGGAGATACTCATGATCCGATTTACACTCTTTAGCATCGCTATCTCGATTTTGACCTTTGTTGGCGTTCCCTCGGTAATGGCTGCACCCCAGGTGCTGGCTGTGCTGTCCACCGGTAACGGTGCCGCCATGGCCTGTGATGGCGGCGTCTGTACCGCCAGCCTGAGCACCTATTGTCTGCAGCAGCACCGCAGTCCGCCTGATATGGGGGCACCCTATCACGCGGCAAACCCGACCAGCTTCAAACTTGTTCTGGAAATGGCGGACGGCTCCTCTACATCAATACTGGCACCCAACATGCTGAGTTACCGGGCCGAGCGCGGGTATAAATCCGTCGAAGTGGCCATGTCGGCGGATGTTCTGGCTCAGCACAACGCGGTTGCGGCGCGTTTGATCGTGGGACCGAAAGCATCGTTGATTCCGGACCCTGTGGAAGGCGATCTGGAACCCCTGACCGAAGCCGAGATCGCCCTGGCGGTGGGACCGTCAAGGATCATGGGATCGAAACTGGTGGACGGCTCCGAGGAAGCGCAGGTCGCCCGGGCCTTCGGTGTCATGTTGCGGGCCATACCCGAATGGCGCGGATGGCCACAGACCACACGCGAAGGCATGTGGGAAATGATCGATGGCGTTGCCCGCCAGGAAAACGTCAGCACGGAGGAGTATTCCCAGATTCAGTCCCAGTTCAACGATTGCGCTGATTCATACGAGGATCGCAAGTTCTTCGGTATCGGCTACTGCATTCGCCAGAACCATGACGAGGAAATTCTCAAGTTGAACAAAACCTACTGGGAATCCCAGGCCGGTAGTTAGTTCTGGCAGCTAACTTGGTTAGTTGGTGCTGGCCTGATGGAGCAAAACCCGGGCAAATTGACTCAATTTGTGACGGTGGCTTTGCGTAAACATTAAAAGTCAGTTCAGCAGGGACTCCTCAAACGGATAGGAGGACAGCATCTCATAACCCGTATCGGTGATGAGGATCTGTTCCTCCAGTTTGATGGATTCCTTGCCGCCACGGGTGCCGATCAGCGATTCCACACAGATGGTCATACCGGTGCGCAGGTGCCCCGGATAACCCTTGCCTGCATCCCAGTCGATCTGGTGAACCAGAGACGGATACTCATCACACAGCCCCACACCGTGACCGATACAGCCGTAGCGGTTGTTGATAAACTCGTCGGGAATTTTCCAGGCTTTTTCGGTAATTTCCTGAAACGAAACACCGTCTTTCATGAGTTCCGTATTGTGCTGGATCTGCTCATAGGCTGCCCGGTACAGGCGTTTCTGTTCGTCGGTGGGTTTGACGTCGCCGCATACCCAGGACCGTGACAGATCGGCACAGTATCCGTAGGGCCCGATCAGGTCCGTATCAAAGCTGACCATGTCGCCTTCCTCGATCACCCGCATGCTGGATTCCTTGAACCACGGGTTGGTGCGCTGGCCCGATGACAGCAGGCGGGTTTCGATCCACTCGCCGCCGTTGGCAATATTGGCCTCGTGCAGTTTGGCCCACAGGGCGTTTTCCGTCATGCCCGGTGTCATGGCGTCCTGCATGGCTTTCATGCCGATCTCGCACACTTCAATGGCTTTTTTCATGAGGATGATTTCGCCGTCGGACTTGATCTCGCGGGCGTTTTCCATGAGCTCGAAGCCGTCAAAAATCTCGAAGCCGTGTTTCTGGATGGCGGCAATGCCTTCATAGGCCATGCGGTCGATGGCAATACGCATATTGCCGCCGTTGTGGGCATTGATCAGGTCCGCCATCTCGTCGGCCCAGGCGGCGGCCTTGGCCTTGTAGTTGCAGCCGGCGGAGAAATAGAAAAACGGCTTGTTGGGCCGGACCTCGTCAACGGTGGGCACGTCTTCGGACAGATGTTCGTAGAAGCCGTATTCAAACACCGTGACCGGACCTTCGACGGGCACATAGACGTACCGGGTTTCGTTGTGCAGACACCAGAGCTGCATGTTGGTGACGTCGGTGGCGTAGCGGGTGTTGAGCTGGTCATAGAGGATGATCCCGGCATAGTCCCGCTCGCGCAACGCCTTGCGCACCTGTTCAAGCCGGTACAGCCGCACCGCATCGATATCCGTGGGGGCTTCGCTGAATTCCATGGCGCCGTGCTGGCGGTTCACATGGTTGGCAATGACGTGGCCTGCGCTGATGTCCGGC
>JAJFID010000258.1 GCA_021775325.1 Rhodospirillales bacterium | reverse complement strand
TCACGACAGCCTTACCGGCTGCGGCAAAGGGTTTACCGACTGAAGACATCGCCACGATTTACGGTGCCAGTACGAACCCCTGGGGTTCATTCGGTGGCTTCAAGGATGCGCTACCCGCATCGCTGCTGGCCCTGGACAATGCCGACGGCCTTGCTGCTTCAATCTATGACGTGGGCAATCAGGGTCGTCAGTTTGGCTGGCAGGCTGGCTGGACCACCTTCTACTGGGCCTGGTGGATCGCGTTTTCACCTTTCGTCGGTTTGTTTCTGGCCCGTATCTCCCGTGGCCGTACTATCCGGGAATTCGTGCTCGGCTGCGTAATTGCTCCGGCTCTGGTGTGTTTTGCCTGGATGACAATTCTCGGTGCTACAGCCATTGATCTCGAGTTGTCAGGTGTTGCCGACGGTGCGATCATTGGTGCCTCCACAACGGCGAAACTGTTCGCAACGCTGGGGCAGATGATCGACGGTGGCTTCCTGTCAGGCATCACTATCATGTGTGTGGTTCTGATCATGACCTTCCTCGTGACCTCGGCTGACTCAGGCATTCTGGTCATGAACACGATCATGTCCGGCGGTGCACAGCATTCCGGCATCAAACACCGGATCATCTGGGGCATCATCCTGACACTGGTGATTGGCGCGCTGATCATTGCCGGCAACACTGGTGCGGAAGCCGATCCGTTTGAGGCCCTCAAAAACGCCATGATCATTGGTGCGTTACCATTCACCATGGTCATGGTCCTGATGTGCGTGTCGCTTGCCAAGGCGCTTTATCGGGATGGCCTTCGCGACAAGATCGCCGCGGTCGCAACTGTCCCGGCAGAATGAGCGGTTCTGTCAGACAGCCGTGAACCGATGCATCCAGGCGTCGCTCATACCGGTTAACACCGGATCATGAGCGACGTCGGATCGCGGCTCTCACCGTGCTAACCGCCATGCAGCGATGTTGGCGTAAAGTGCAAACGGCACAAAAGCAGCGAAAACCCATACTGCCGCATCGCGTGCTGCTGCAATTGTGACCACATCACCAAACCCAACCATGTTCGCCACCACACCGGCTGCAGCAGCCCCGAACGCAAATCCGATTTGCTGCATGGTTGGAATGGATGACGACACGACATCACGTTCGTTACCCGGCGCATTTTCGGTGATCCGCGTAATGACGAAAGCCCACATCACACCGAACCCCGCACCCTGAACGGTCGCGCACAGAATCACTGCCCACAAAGGCCCATCCCGCATGGTCAGGGCGAAACCCAGAACACCCGCAGTAACCAGCGCTGCACCGATGCGGATCAACCTGCCCTGCGCCGCCTGCGAGCGTCCGGAAACCATGAACGCCGCCGAACCCCACGCAATTGATTCAACCGCCACGATGTATCCCGCCGTCAACGGGGTAACGCCGTGAAGCGTTTCCAGCAAAACCGGTCCGTAGACCAGAAACGACATGGTTGAGAACGAGGCGACAAACACAAAAACCAGACCGGCACCGACGGAATGGGAACTACTCAGAGGTTTGTGCGGAAACATTCGGTGATGGGGCCGTTTGCCATCCAGGTTGAAAACCAACCACAACAGCCCGACCGCCACGACACAAAGCACCGGCGATACAGTCATATCCGCCTTTGCACCAGCGATTGCAACGGACAGGATCGACAACCCCAGGACCAGCAATCGCAGAGCCGGAAAGTGCAGACGTGTAAGAGATGCCGCCTGAACCTCAGATTTCATAAATACAGTGGCCAGTGCAATGAACAGTAACGCCTGACCAGCGAACGCCCAGAACGCAAAGCGCCAGTCACCAAATGTCGCGAATGTTCCACCAACCAGCGGCCCGCAAAACGCTGATATACTCCAGACCACGGACACCAGTGCGAGCAATCGCGGCAAGTGGTTCTTGTCGAACCAGCGATTCAGGCCCACATAGGTTAAAGCGATCAAAAAGCCACCACCCAAACCCTGCAGCAACCTGCCCGACAGGACAACGGTCATATCGGGCGCAATGGCACAGACGATGCAGCCGATCAGATATAATCCCGCTGCCATGATGAGCCCGGTGCGCAGTTCATGTGACCGCGCGAGCAATCCTGTGCTGGCACCAGCTACAATTGAGCCCAGCAGATAGAGAGCAAATGCCCAACCAATCAACGCGCCGCCGCCAAATTCGCGAATGGCGCTGGGCAATGTCGTTGCCGCCAGCATGCTGCTTGCCGCATGTAACCAGACACCCAGACATAGTACAGCAAGACGAACCCCACCGTGTCTGGATAACAGAGCGAGCCACCCGGAATCATTTTCTACAACGCTGTATGTCTTCACACTCAATTTTCACCTCCAACATCGTCCATGTTTCATCAGATTGTTAGTCAGGGTAATTGTTGAAGTTAGCTTTAAGTCAATATAAAACTTTACGATACCCACGGAGGCGAAGAGCATGGCGACAGTGGAAAAATATCTCACCATCGGAGAGGCGTCAAAACGTAGTGGCGTGCCAACGACAACATTGCGTTTTTACGAAAAACGGGGCTTGATCAGATCTATCCGGAGCGATGGAAATCACCGGCTTTATCATCGCGAGATGTTGCGGCGAATATCGGTTGTACGCGTCGCACAGACACTGGGGCTAACGCTCAGCGAAATATCAAATGCACTTTCGGATCTGCCAGATCAGCGAACGCCGACAAAACGCGACTGGGAAAGGTTGTCCAAAAGATGGCGGAAGCAGCTTGATGAACGCATTGCACAGTTACAGCGGATGCGTGAGAAGCTGGACCGATGTATTGGTTGCGGATGCCTGTCACTGAAGAGTTGCGCGTTCTATAACCGTGAGGACCATTATGCCGAGTTGGGGTCAGGCCCACAGTTACTGCTTCACGAGACACCGGACGCTTGAATCCGTGGACGTGAGTTCCCATGTCCATGATATCGTAAACTTCAGACAAAACCACGGGAGATAAGACATGCGGAAACATCTGATTGCGGCGACAGCGATGACGCTGGCATTGTTGACGTCTCCGGCGTGGGCTCAGCAGGACCTACTGAATACGCTTCAGGGTGTGGTTGGAAATGTGATCGGGTCGGAAACCACACCTTCGCCAACCGGTCCTGTCTCGGTTCTAAGCAATGACGATATCATCGCCGGGTTGCGCGAAGCACTGCGTGTTGGAACCGAAAGGGTTGTCGGACAGATCGGAGCAACCGATGGGTTTAATGCTGACCCGAAAATCCACATACCGCTTCCGCCCGCTTTGCAGGACGTGCAGTCGACGCTGCGGAAAGTGGGACTGTCGTCCTTGGCCGATGACTTGGAACTGAAATTGAACCGCGCAGCAGAGACAGCGGCACCGCAAACCAAAGATCTGATCTGGAATACAATCACGGATATGACGCTGGAAGACGCCCGGGAGATTTATGACGGCCCGGAAGACGCCGCCACCCAGTACTTCAAACGTGTTTCATCCGACGATCTCGCGAATATCATCAAGCCCGTCGTAGAACAAACCCTCAATGAAGTGGGAACAGTCGCCGCATACGACGACATGATGGGACAGTACGCCAAGTTACCGTTCGTTCCCGATGTCAAAGCGGATCTGACGGAACACACCGTGCAGATGGCGTTGCAGGGGTTGTTCCACTATCTGGCCCGGGAAGAAGCCGCTATCCGCCAGGACCCGGCGAAACAGACAACCGAGCTGCTGGCGCGTGTATTTGGACCGTGAAATCTATTGAGAGTTCTCATATTCTCTTAAGGGTACTGGTATACATTGGCCCAGACTTGACAAAGCGTTTGCCACGGACTCTCATTTGACCCACTTGGGAAATCTACAATCAGGAAACCTGCATGGAACCGCACATAGATGCGCTCAGTGAGTCTACGTATCGACCTGTGTGGTTCGATTATGACCAACGACCGGAACCGCTACCGTCACTCGATGGTGACGTCACCTGCCAGTTGCTGATCGTTGGTGGTGGATTCACAGGATAGTGGGCAGCCCTACAGGCAAAAGAACGTGTTCCCGACCTAGATGTTGTGCTGGTTGAACAGACATTTGTCGGCGATGGAGCTTCCGGCCGTAACGGCGGATTCCTCAGCTCCAGCCTGACCCACGGCGAGACAAACGGCGACTATTATTTTCCCGGCGAGAAGGACCGCCTGGACGAGCTTGGTCAGCAGAACCTCAAGGAGTACATCGAGTCACTGAATCGCTATGGCATTGATGCAGATTACGAGAATGTTGGTGTGACCTCCGTCGCAACCAATGACGCCATGGCTGCACAGCTACGCAAACAATATGAAGCGGAAAAGGCTGCGGGCAGGGATGTTGTATGGTTTGACCGGGAAGCCATGCAGCGCGAGGTCAAATCGCCGACCTATATGGCCGGTTTATGGCGACGTGGAGACCACGACGGTGTCATTCATCCCGGACGTCTGTGCTGGGGATTAAAGAAAACCATTCTTTCGCTGGGTGTGCGAATTTTTGAAGGCACACCGGTAAAAGATCTGAAACCGGACGGCGACGGCATGAGGACGGTTTGTGATGGCGGCACAGTCCGCAGTGACAAGGTACTCATGGCGACAAATGGATTTCGCAGCCCGCTATCCCAGATCCGCAAATCGGTCATTCCTGTATGGGACTACCAGCTCGCCACCGAACCCCTGAGCGAAGAACAACTGGAAGCCATCGGCTGGGGGAAAACACGACACGCCCTGTCCAATGAAGCCAACATGTTCCACTACTACCGCATGACATCTGATAATCGGATCACGTGGGGTGGTGGCGGCACGGTGTGTTATTTTTATGGGAGCCGCACGGATCAGGGCGTGGCCGATGATCGCGCCAGGTTTGAACAACTGTCCAGGGAATTCCTGGAAACCTTCCCTCAGTTGGAAGGCGTAAAATTCACCCATCGCTGGAGTGGCATCATCGCCAGTTCGACGCGGTTCTGCATGGTGCCGGGCACGGCATTCAATGGCCGCGTGTCCTGGGCTGTGGGATACACGGGCCTCGGTGTCGGTGCGACACGGTTTGGTGCCCGGGTCGGTCTGGAGTTACTGGGATACCAGCCCAGTGACATTCTGGACATGCTGTTTGTGAAAAAAAAGGCCATGAACTGGGTGCCGGAACCGCTGCGCTGGATCGGCGTGACCCTGACCCGCCATGCCCTGATCAAGGCAGATGCCAATGGCGGCAAGCGCGGTTTGTGGCTGAAGTTACTGGATTTCTTCCATATGGGATTTGCCTGTTAGCGTACAATCTGGGCATATATGACTGGCTCCATAACAGCCCCTTTGACGACCGCTAACTTCCGAGGAGAAAACCTGTGTATCTGAAGATTGGCACCGACGGCGCGCTGTCGCTGGAAGAAGTAGACGACTTCAAGCGTTTCCACATATCGGCTGAAATGGACACGCTGGCGGGTGGCGATGCATTGTTGGCTTTTGAAGCTATATCCGAGGACATGGGCGATGGCCATTTCTGGCTTGATGCTGATGCCATTATAGGTTTGTCCGGTCGATCTGACGACGACGACTGGAATGCTGCGTTCTGGAACATGCTGGAAAAGGCTGCGCCTTACGGGTTTTCCGACCTCGACGCACGCCGCGTTAAGGCCCACGTGGCCTGATCAGCACCGAAATTATTTATCGTAATTGGGTCGTTCCGGGCAATCCGGGTCGAGCGGATAGATGGGACGGCGGACTTTCCTGAACGTGAAAAGGCTGTTGTCGCTGCTGGTCACGCCGGTGCCGTTACAGGGAATTTCATGCCGCGCAATGGCCGCAAACCCGGCGCGAAAGTGGATGCGGGATTTCAGAACCAGATAACGCTTAGACGTGGGCTCGATGCCAACACTGCGGAAACAACCCAGATCATAGGGCTCGGTATGGAGGGAACAGACCACAATCTGGACATTGCCGGTATCCAGAACCGCCGTCTTGCCCATGGACATGGTTGTGCCGCGCCCCATGGGCACCGTGACAATAAAATCGCCATCCGTGATCGCCCGCACCTTTCCGCTCACACGGAGCGGTTCTCCCTTCAGGCCCAGTTCCGGCATATCCGTTTTACCACCCAGATCGATGGTTACTTCGGCACCAACGCCAACAGCTTCCATCTCACTGACAGCCGCCGGATCGCAGATACCAAACATGGCCACGTCTTCAAGACCCTGGTCGAGAATTTCCCGCAACACCGTGGTCGTATCCTGGGTGCCGCCCGAGGCGGAATTGTCCGCATGGTCCAGCAGGATTACGGGTCCGTCGGTCATCTGCCTGGCGCGCGAGATTGTTTCCGGCAACGGTTCGGACTGGAAAATCCATTCATCTTTTTCCCGCCACGCCTCGCTCAACATCCGTTCGCAGGCGGCCTCGGCAGCCGTGGTATCACCATCCGCCACGGTCACAACAGACAGCCCGGCATCATGAAAGTCCGCCAGCGGGAAGCCACCAAACACGCTGGCCGCCAGTAACCCGTTCGCCTCTTCGTGACGCGCCATCTGGATCATAGGACCCATGGGTCTGTCGTCATGGCCCATGCGCAGGGTCTGCGCCAGAATGGGCCGCTGACCCCAGGCCATAACAGGATTAATCTCGCCATTCAGGGCACGGACCATGATGCTGCCCGCGTGGGCACCAGCCTCGTACATATCGATATGGGGGTAGGTCTTGTAGCCGACCAGAACACTGCAGTTCTCAACAATGTCACGGGTCATGTTGGCATGCAGATCAAAACTCACAGCTATAGGCAGATCGGGTGCCATGGCCCGGATGCGTTTCAACAGTGTGCCTTCGCCATCGTCGGTGGTTTCCGCCACCATGGCACCGTGCAAATCCAGAAAACACACATCACACCCGCGCTCGATGGCGTCACAGATCGCATCACACATGGTATTGTAGGCTGATGCCTCAACATGTCCGCTGGGCGCCGCGTTGCCGGCGATTGGCGTAACGACTTCCATCTCGTCCGCATCCGCCACATCCAGGAACCCGCCGATACCGGTCCCGGTTCCCTTGATTATTTTATAGACTTCTGCGCCTGTTGGCACATGCGGGCTGCCAAACCGCGACAGGGGCGTCGGAACCGGTGAAAAGGTATTGGTTTCGTGTTCCATCATGGCAACGACCGCGCGTCGTGTCATCGATCTGTACCTCTCCATAAAACGCCGTCAAGAATGTGCCGTGTAGTCAGGCCTTCCTTCGTTTCAGCGGGCTCGATCCCGGCTGTGGGCCAGCATCGGGCTTTCCTGGTCGCTTGCCTTTGCCGGCGTCCCGCTTGGCTTTGGCTGCCAGTTTAGCCTTATGTGGCTTGCGGGGCTTCTTCTTTTTGCCGGCAGTATCTCTTGATTTCTCTTTTTCCCAGGGCTTGGTCTTACCCCGTTTTTCGTGTTTCCGTTGATCAGCACCGGTATTGTCGGGCTTTTCATCCTCAGACGGCTCATTGAAGGCGTCAGGATCGTAGGCGGAAGGCCGGTCCTGTTCCGCCGCACGGGGATTATAGGGTTTCCGGTCCCCGGGCCTGTCTTTGAATTTATCTCTCGGTTTGTCTCTTGGGTTTTCTCTTGGTTTTTCTCTTGGCTTGTCTCTGGGCTTGTCTCTGCCCGCCTTGGGCACGCCTTCCATGCGGCTCACCCGAATGGTTTTCTCCAGTGTGTGGTCCGGACCAATGGCATCAAAAAACAGATCGGCCCGCTCTGGCGCAATTTCCACGTGGGTCTCGGCCTGATGAATCTTGATGGCGCCGATATCCCGCTTCGACATGCCACCCGCCTTGCACAACATGGGCAGCAGCCAGCGTGGTTCGGCATTCTGTTTGCGTCCCACTGACAGCGAGAACCACACGCCATTCGCAAAGTCGTCCCGCTGTTTGCTCTTGCGTTCACCACGATCTTCGGAAGAGAAATCCTGGGACGGTGTATCCAGCAACTCCTCTGGTGCGGACTGGTCGCTCAGATGCTGGCGCAGGAACGCAGCGGCAATCTGTTCCGGCGCGTGCAGAGCCAGCAGGTCCCGGGCAAACGCCTGTTCGTCCTCGTTCAGGGGCTCGCTCAGACCGGGTTCAGCCAGAATCCTCTCACGGTCCCGGCGCACAACGTCGTCTGCGGAAGGCGGTTTTGCCCAGACGGCTTCCACGTTGGCACTGTCCAGCAGCCTTTGGGTGCGCTTGCCGGCGCTTTTTGGCACGATCAGCGCACATACACCCTTGCGTCCGGCACGACCGGTCCGTCCACTGCGGTGCAACAGGATTTCACGGTTCTTGGGGATGTCCGCGTGGATCACCAGTTCCAGATTGGGCAGATCGATACCACGGGCTGCCACATCAGTGGCAATACATACCCGCGCACGTCCATCGCGCATGGCCTGCAGGGCATGGGTGCGTTCGTTCTGGCTCAGCTCGCCCGACAGCGCCACAACCGAGAATCCCCGATTGGAAAACCGGCTGGTCATGTGATTGACGGCAGCCCGGGTGGCGCAGAATACCAGCGCATTCTTGGCATCGAAATACCGTAACACATTGACGATGGCGTTTTCCCGATCACTGGGAGCTACGGTCAGGGCGCGATACTCGATATCGCCATGCTGTTTCTGTTCTTCTGCGGTGGATATGCGCACAGCGTCCCGCTGATATCGTTTTGCCAGATTGGCAATGGTGCGTGGCACAGTGGCGGAGAACATCAGAGTTCGGCGTTCGGCAGGGGCCGAGTCCAGAATGAACTCAAGGTCTTCACGGAAGCCCAGATCAAGCATCTCGTCAGCTTCGTCGAGAACGACGGCGCGCAGAGAACGCGTGTTCAGAGACCCGCGCGATATGTGATCGCGCAGACGCCCCGGTGTACCGACGACAATCTGCGCGCCCCGGTCAAGTGTGCGACGTTCGCTGCGCATATCCATGCCACCGATGCAGGTGGCCGTTTCGGCACCCGTCGCCTCATACAACCATGCCAGTTCCCGTTTGACCTGCAGGGCCAGTTCACGGGTCGGGGCAACAACAAGTGCCAGCGGTGCACCGGCACGCTCGAACCGGTCAGCGCCGTCCAGCAGCGTCGGCGCAATAGCCATGCCGAAGGCCACCGTCTTGCCGGACCCGGTCTGCGCCGATACCAGCATGTCGGCAGAACCCAGTTCCGGGGCCAGCACGGCCTGTTGCACCGGTGTCAGCTCGGTAAATTCGCGTTTGCTCAACGCAACGGCAAGAGCCGGAACGACGCCTTCAAATTCGGTCATATCAATTCTTTCGGAGTATGGAGCGGGTTTGTACGCCGGACAGGGCGGGCTGTAAAGCTTTGCCCGCAATACTGTAAAGCCCGGAAGCGATCTGCTACAACACGGAGAACCAAACTCTGGAAATGCTACAGGATTTCTGAGGGAAACATCATGTTACCACCACTCAACGCCCTGCGTGCATTTGAGGCCGTTACACGGCACGGGAAGTATGCGGATGCCGCCGATGAGCTGTGTGTCACCACGTCGGCGATCAGCCATCAGATCCGTGTACTGGAAGAGTTTTTTGGTGCCCGGCTGATAAACCGCGACGGGCAGAAGTTCGGGCTGACCCGGGAAGGTGAAGTCCTGCAGGGGGACTTGCAGCAGGCCTTCAATCTGATCAAACGGGCAACAACAAACCTTCAGACAGAGTGCAAGTCCAGCCCTCTGGGCATCTCGACCACACCCCTGTTCGCCGTGAAATGGCTGCGTTCGCGGCTGCACCGGTTCTGGACACTTCATCAGGACATCGACATGCATTTCTATCACAGCAACACCGTTACGGATGTGACCGACGGCAGCATTCAGGTCGCCATCCAGTGGCTGGATAAACGCGAGGCAAACGAGGGCGATGTTCTGCTGATGGAAGGCAATCTGACACCGGCCTGCAGCCCCGCACTGCTTGACGGTTCCGCAAGCCTGCAAACGCCGGCTGATCTGTCCAGTTTCAGCCTGCTGCATGATGATGATCCGACCCTGCACGGGCAGCCGTCCCTGTGGCACGAGTGGCTGGTTCTGGCCCATGCCGCCGACATCACGGTTGACAACTATACCTATTACGAAGATGGCAATGTGCGTATTCAGGCGGCCATCGAAGGTGAAGGATTCACGCTGATCTGTCCAACGGTGCAAGCGGAGGATATCGCCGCCGGGCGGCTCGTCTGTCCGTTCGACATTACCCTGCAGTCCCATGCCTATTACATCGTCACGCCTTCGGGTATCGGTGAGAACGCCAACGCACGAAAATTTATCAACTGGGTTTCGTCAGAAGTGTAAAAGACTTCGCTTGAGCGATCCTCAACGGGTTTGAAATATTCTCCATACCATCCAGTATGCTATTCTGATTAAGTTCCGGAAGTTAACCCCCGTTGCCTGACGGCGACCAATTTTCGGAATCAAGGACAATAGTGTGGAACTTTCAACTGATATGTCTGAAGCACCTCGCCCGCGCCGCCGCAAAAGCTCCCGACAGGACAAGATCGTCCGCAAGTCCGAGATTGCGTTCATGTCCACGCGCAAGGCCCAGGCGTCGTCCATTTCACTGGTTTCAGGTGCAGGCATTGATGACCTGCACGAAGCCGTTCTGCGTATCCTCTGGGAACTTGGTGCCATTTTTGAGCATCGGGAAACCCGGGACTGGCTCATCCGCGACCATGGATGCATCGAAGGCGATGGCGACTATGTGCGGATACCACCTGATCTGGTCAACAAGGCCATTTCAACGGTGCCCGGTGCCATTCATCTCTATGACCAGAATGGTAATCGCAAGGTCGATACATCTAGCGAATTCGGGACTTATGCCCCGGGTCACAACTGCGTTCGCATTCGCGACTTTCAGACCGGCGAGCTACGCCCCTGCACACTGGAAGATATCCGCAAGACGGCCCGGCTTTGCGACGCGCTGGGCAATATCGATATGGTCAGCGGGCTGGGTTATCCCAGTGACGTGCCCGCAGAGGACGAGTCCGTGGAGTGCGTCCGCGCCATGATGGAAAACTCGTCAAAACCCGCCATCATGCTGGCACACGACGAAAAAATTCAGGAACGGCTATGGACCTATGTAGCCGAGGTTGCTGGCGGATGGGACAATCTTGCCCAGAAGCCCATCGCGCTGGAATTGCTGGGGCCGGTGTCGCCGCTGAAAATGCCTGATGAGTTTTGCATGCGGGTTGTCAATTGTGCCCGCTGGCATGTGCCGCTGGTGTGTTATCCGGCCACGTTCCCCGGCATGTCCAGCCCCATCAGCTCGGCTGGTGCCATCGCCCAGTCATCCGCCGAAGCACTGGCCGGTATCGTCATCCACCAGCTCACCTCACCCGGAGCCCCGGTCATGAGCGGCTCGGCCATTCTGCCTATGGATATGCGGCAGGCCGATCTGGCATACGGTTCACCGGAATACATGCTGACCGGTCTGGGGGCGGCGGACTATTTCAGCTACCTGGGGATTCCGTCATGGGTCGGTGGCGGTTGCTCGGACGCACATGATTTCGATGCCCAGGCCGCGGCCGAAGCCGGTGC
>JAJFID010000257.1 GCA_021775325.1 Rhodospirillales bacterium | reverse complement strand
CATGGAAAAGCTTCCGAACAGAGGTCATCGAGCCGCTCTCAGTCGTTTGGTTCGGTATTGCTCAGCAATCGGCATTTCTCCTGAAGATATCAGCGACAATATCATCAAGTCATTCATGACGTATGTTCATACAGAGACCTTTGCCAGAAAACCAAATGATATTCACCGTCGTGCAACGCGTATCTGGAATGACGCTGTAACGAACATCCCGGGCTGGCCCGAACGCCTTCTATCGGTGCCTAGCTTCCGTAAACCTCGCCAAAGCTTTCCGCCTGAAGATTTTCCGTTGTCATTTCAGAAGGAGTTGCACGACCACGCTTTCTGGATGTCGGATCAGAATATAGCGATCGATAATTCGCCCCCGCGACCATCAAAACCCAGAACCATTCAGCAACGTGAGAAGACGGTCAATCTGATCGCCTCAGCCCTCGTTCATGAAGGCTGGCCCATCAATAGGATCACGTCTCTTGCGGATATTGTGTCTGTTGACGCCATGAAAATGGCCCTTGGCCATTATGGGAAGAAAACCAACAAGAAGGCGACGCCGTTCATAAACGCCATGGCTACAACAATCATCAGCATCGCTCGTCACTATGTGAGAGTTGATGCTGACCATATTGAGGCACTCAAAGATGTAAAACGTCGACTTGGATCAGAACCTGTGGGTCTAACCCAGAAGAACAAGACAACGCTTCGTCAATTTGAGCATGCTGAAAACGTCCTAAACCTTCTAAATCTCCCAAAGTATTTGATGGAGAAGCCAGCGCTCAAGAAGCTTCAACCGTATCGCAGAGCGGTACGAGTTCAAATTGCCTTGGCTATATCCATTTTGCTCCATGCGCCGCTACGGATGCACAACCTCACCCATCTGAGGCTAGATACACACCTTGCTCGCCCTGGCGGGCAAATTGGACCGGTTCATATCGTCATCCCCGAGGATGAAGCAAAGGGAGCTCAGGACATTGAATATCCGCTTCTGGGCTCCACCAAGGAGCTTCTCGAAGAGTATTTATCAAAATATCGCCCACTTATCTGTGATGACAATTGTCCGTTTCTGTTTCCGACCAAAGGTGGAAAATGCAAGTCCCAACAAACGCTGGCACAGCAAATCAGTGAAAACGTCCTAAAGCATACAGGGCTTACGATCACCCCCCATCAGTTCCGCCACCTAGCAGCCAAGCTCTCACTTGATGACAACCCCGGTAATTTTGAAGCCGTCCGTCAATTGCTTGCCCACAAGAATGGTAAATCTACGCGAGACTTTTATGCTGAGATTCAAACGCTAAATGCCGCGCGACACTATGACCGGTTGCTGGAACAAAAGATGGAGCATTTGACCACTATCGTGCCGAAGCGCGGGCGTAAGAGGAAGTTGTGATGAGAAAACTTCTCCCCTTCCCAGAATGGCCAGATCAAGACCAACGAGCATGGTTTCAGGCGACAAGCACACCTGGGCTCTTGGAAATTGGTGGGAAAGGCAGTCATTGGTCAGATGGTAGCAAGCAATCCATTCGATCTGGATATGCACGTTGGCTCGGGTACTGCGCAGTTGATGATTCCAAATCATTGGCCTTGGAGCCAAAACTACGGGTGACCCGTGATCGGATCAGGGCCTATATCGAACACCTGCAATCCAGTGTCGAGTCAGGTGGGCTCTTCAATTACATCAAACACCTATACGATGCGTTGCGTGTCATGGCCCCGGACACTGACTGGACGTGGCTCCGAGAACTTCACCTGCGCCTTGAAAAACTGGTGGTGCCACGCAATAAGCTCCCGCGCATCGTTGACATCAATATCCTGGCTGATCTTGGCTTCAACCTTATGGAAAGGTCAGAAAACAGCGCCGACGCCCCTGATGTTACAGACATGCAACGCGCCATATTATATCGCGACGGTTTGCTGATTTCTCTGCTGGCGATGCGCCCTATTCGTCGGCGTAATCTCACAGGTATCCACATCGGCACCAACCTGATCGCGGAGAAAACGGGGTACCGGCTGTATTTTGGTGCGCACGAGACCAAGAACCACGCCGTGATCGAACATCCCCTGCCCGACTGGTTTACGCCGTTCATCGAGAGGTATCTGACGCATTACCGCCTCATGTTCCCCAATGCCATCAATCATGATGGGCTTTGGGCATCATGCAAGGGCGGGGCTTTGTGCTCCGATGCGATCTATGACCGCGTCGCTATCCATACGGAAGACGCACTGGGATATCCCATCAATCTGCACCTGTTCCGTGATTGCTTCGCCACCACCATTGCCTCAGATGACCCTGAGAACGTGCAGGTTGCTGCTGACATGCTGGGGCATTCCTCGCTGGCAATCACGGAGCGCTACTACATTCAGAAGAACACAAGCAAGGCTTGCACCACGTATCAAAACACCCTTGCGGTGCTTCACCGAAAACTTCAACATGATAACGATAAGAGATGAGGTTCGTTATGGCCCCTGACTACAAAGATATTCGCACCGCAGCCCGCGAACTGGTGGCTCGTCTCGGTGGTGGTGCTTCCACCTACATGCTGGATCGTATCGCGACAGCACGGTCCACGGGTAAACCCAAGGAACTGGATCAGGCCTATCTATTGCTGAACGAAGTTGAGAACCTCTTGGATAAGGAATCTTAGGTAATGCGTGCCGCCATCTATGCCCGCTATTCCTCCGATCTTCAGTCAGAGGCCTCCATTGATGATCAGATACGCCTGTGCCGTGAACGTGTAGAACGTGATGGCATGAACGTCACTCAAGTGTTCACGGACTATGCCATCAGTGGCGGGACCTTAAGCAACCGGCCCGGCATGCTGTCTCTGATGGATGCTGCCAATCGCGGTGAGTTTGATGTGGTCATCGCCGAAGCACTGGATCGTATCAGTCGTGACCAGGAAGACATTGCTGCCATATACAAGCGTCTAAACTACGTGGGTATCAAAATTTCCACTATATCTGAGGGCGATGTCAACGAGTTGCACATCGGCCTTAAAGGTACAATGAACGCACTGTTCCTCAAGGACTTGGCCGCCAAGATCAAACGGGGTCAGCGTGGGAGAGTCGAGGTTGGGAAAATTCCCGGTGGAAATAGCTACGGGTACAAGGTCATCCGCAAACTTTGTGACAATGGCACAGTGACAAAAGGGGATCGCGAGATAGATGATGAGCAAGCTAACATTATCCGGCGCATTTTTGATGAATTTATTGCCGGCCACAGTGCTCGTCAAATCGCGACCCATCTTAACGCAGATGAGATACCTGGACCAACTGGTGGTCTCTGGAATGCATCAAGCATAAATGGCAGTCGCCAACGCAAGAACGGAATTCTTAACAACGAACTGTATCTAGGGTGGATTGTCTACAATCGACAACGGAGTGTGAAAGACCCAGAAACAGGCAAGCGAAAGTTCCGGGTAAATCCAGAAAGTGAGTGGATTCGAACCGAAGTCCCTCATCTCAGGATTATTGACACTGATACCTGGGAGCATGCACAGAAAATCAAGGCCCGCTATTCCTCGCGGGCAGGAAACAAACGCCAAACGAAGAAACGATTACTGACCGGTTTGGTAAAGTGCGGGGAATGTGGGGGTGGCATGACTATCATACGTCACAACCGATACTATTGTTCTGCGAAACGGGAACGAGGGACCTGCAATAGCTCGATTGGTATCGCTGCACCCGAAATCGAAAACCGAGTAATTGCGGGCCTGAGATCGATCTTAATTGATAATGAAAATCTCGTTGAAACCTTCGCCACAGAGTTCCGGGCTGAGTTTGCAAGATTACGTAAGCAACGAGGTGCCAACGAGCGGCACCTGCAAAAAGAATTAAACAAGGTCAACAATGCCATCAAACGCTGCCTCACCTTCATCACCGATAGTGACGAGGAACCAGGTTTAGTTCGCGATGAACTCCGCAATTTGGAAACCCGTAAACGGGACATAGATAAAGCAGTGGCTGCAATACATGAAGAGCAGGTTATAAAAGTTCATCCGAATACTGCCTCCCTGTATCGAAAAAAGGTTGGTGAGCTCGAAAACTTATTATCCGACGAAACGGCCCGCCCTCAGACTATGGACATTATCCGCTCACTAATCGACCACATTGAGGTTCACGCCAGCCTTGAACGAAAAACGCCTGAGGTCAAATTGGTAGGTGCACTGGCGCAGATCCTTGCGTTCAGCCAGAGTAACGGCGAGGGACACAGGGATCTGGACAGTACGTTCTTGATGGTAGCGGAGGAGGGACTCGAACCCCCGACACGCGGATTATGATTCCGCTGCTCTAACCAGCTGAGCTACTCCGCCACAGGTGTTTTTTGTCCGCGCGACGTCGGGACCGGGGGATATAAAGCCCTTGGGCCGGGGGTGTCAAGCGGCCCGGTGAATTCCCGTTTCGATCGCGTTTGTATGCGCAATCGCTGGCGATCATGCGGTTTGACGGAATTGACCCTGGTCAAGGAAGACTTCCCTCAAATGTGGTTCCCTGAAACCTGTCAGAGTCTGAATCCTGTTCTCCCGCAGGGCTGGAAACCTGTTGGAAAACAGCGATTTTTGCAATGCCACAGAATTGCCGCAGAACCGCGGTGCAAGAACGGAGGACCAGAATATGGCCATTGGCAAGATTACAGAACGTATAGACGCCATCACAGAAATCAGCCCCCACCAAAACATCGCCGCCCCGCCCTGCCCGCGCAGTGTTAAAATCGAACTGACCGCGCGGTGCAATTTCAACTGCTCGTTCTGCGCCACCGGTTACAAACTCCGCGACAAGCGGGACATGGACTGGGGATTCTATCTGCGCCTGCTGAAAGAGTTAAAAGAAGAAGGCGTCGAGGAAGTCGGCATGTTTTATCTGGGCGAGAGTTTTATCCTGCCGTGGCTGCCCGATGCCATCAAAGCCGCCAAGGACGTGGGGCTGGAATACGTATTCCTGACCACCAACGGTTCGCTGGCAACGCCGGACAAGGTCGAGGCCTGTATGAAAGCCGGGCTCGACAGCCTGAAGTTTTCACTCAATTACGCCGACGAGACCCAGTTCTGCTCGATCGCCCAGGTCAAGGGCGGCCTGTTCCATACCATGGTCGACAATATCAAGGCCGCCAGACGGGTCCGTGACGAAGGCGGTTATGACTGCGGGCTGTACGGCTCCTACATCGACTATGACGGCGAACAGGGTGAGCGCATGGCCGCCATGGTGGCAGAACTGGAGCCCTGTCTGGATGAGGTTTATGCCCTGCCGCTGTATTCCCAGGCTGATCTGGTCAGTGTGGACGAAAAGGACCGGGGCTGGGAAATTCGCGGTGGCAATCCGGGCCGGGCCGGCAACATGCGACCACCGGTACCGTGCTGGTCATTGTTCACCGAGGCGCGGGTGTCCTTCGACGGCCACCTGTCGGCGTGCTGTTTTGATCATGACGGACGTTTCCGTATGGGCGACCTGAACGACATATCGTTTATGGAGGCCTGGCAGTCGCCGGACTTTCAGGCCCTCAGACAGGCGCATCTGGATAAGGACGTATCGTGCACGGTGTGCAAGGATTGCGTTTCCTACACCTGATCGGCCTCGCCAATGCCGGGCGACTATGGCATCCTGACACCGCATTATTGACCCCGTCTACCAAGCCGGTGCAGGAGCCCCCATGAGCCGTACAACTGAAACCATTGATCTGCCCGCCTACAGCCCCGGCACCCAACGCAGCCTGAAAGTGTGGCGCTGGGGCACCCCCGGTGCGCGGCCCAAGGCCTATTTTCAGGCCGCACTGCACGCCGACGAATGGCCGGGCCTGATGGCAAGCCATCATCTGGCCGGACTGCTGGATGAGGCTGACGCAGAAGGACGGTTGGTGGGTGAGATTGTCATGCTGCCCTACGCCAATCCCATCGGCATGGCCCAGGTGGTCAACGATCATATGCTGGGCCGGCACAACTTTGCCGGTGCGCGCGATAACTTCAACCGGGACTGGCCCGACCTCAGTACCGAGGCGGCCAAATTGCTGGACGGCAAACTGGGCGATGATGTGGACTCCAACATCGCCCGCATGCGAGAGGCCCTGCTGGCCTGTGTGGCGGCGTTACCGGACATCAGTGAGTCCGATGCCCACAGCAAGACCCTGCTGACACTATCCGTGGATGCGGACTATGTGTTTGATCTGCACTGTGACTGGGACGCCACCCTGCATCTGTATGCCCATGCCGAACACGCCACAATCACCATGGAACTGGCACGGTTCATGGGCGTGCCCGTGGTGATGGTGGATCAGGGACTGAACGGCGGGCCGTTTGACGAGACCAACGCCAATCCCTGGATGCTGGTACGGAAAGAACTGAACCTGACGCCCGAGCAACTGCCCGCCGCCTGTTTTTCCACCACTGTGGAACTACGCGGCCAGAACGATGTGAGCGACGAACTGGGGGCGCTGGACGCCCGAAATCTGTTCAGCTTTCTGGTCCACCGCGGCATGATTTCCGGCGACGCGCCCGCCATGGCAGATGCACTGTGCGAGCCAACACCGCTGGAAGGTGTAGATACCCTGGTCGCGCCCCGCGCCGGGCTGGTGGCCTGGAAAAAGGCGCTGGGTGAGCGCGTGGAAATGGGTGAGATCATTGCCGACAT
Source organism: Rhodospirillales bacterium (assembly GCA_021775325.1). Lineage (GTDB taxonomy): Bacteria > Pseudomonadota > Alphaproteobacteria > Rhodospirillales > Casp-alpha2 > JABJGO01. The sequence goes on along the minus strand of JAJFID010000257.1, from coordinate 9,971 downwards.
CATCGACATCGCCGAAGGCGACCCGACCCGCGCCCGTTCAGCCGTCACAGCCCGCCAGACCGGCATCCTGTTTTCCCGGCATGTGGATCGCATGGTGCGGGCAGGTGATACGTTTGGGAAAATCGCGGGGGCTGAGCCACTGGAGTATCGTTTGGGCGGTCAGTTGTTGAGCAACTAGAGCAAAACCCGAGCAAATTGGCTCAATTTGTGACGGTGGCTTTGCATCATGCCAATCCGTTAAAAAGTTTCACTCAGCGGAAGTCGGACGCTCCGGGCAGTGCTGCTGCCTTTACGGCGGGCTTGGCCAAAGTTTCCGTGCGCGCACGCAGATGGCCCAGCCAGTGCGTCTCCCATAACTTGAAACCCCGGGTAATGGCAAACACCAGAATCATGTACATGATCATGGCGGTCACAAAACCCTCGAATGCCAGGTAGTACCGCCCGTTCAGCCAGCGGCCCACGCCCATAATGTCCTGCAGGGTAATAGTGCTGGCGATAACCGAGCCATGCAGCATGAAAATCACTTCGTTGGAATAGGCTGGCAGGGCACGGCGAAAGGCGCTGGGCAAAACAATACGGCGGACCATTGTTGCCGGTGACATACCGCTGGCCTTGGCCGCCTCAACTTCGCCAAACGGTGTCGTAACGATGGCACCGCGCAAAAACTCCGTGGTGTAGGCCGCCGTGTTCAGGGTGAAGGCAATCAGCGCACACCACCAGGCGTTGGACAGGATCGGTCCCCACAAAAAACTTTCCCGCACGGCCTCAAACTGACCAAGACCGAAATACAGCAGATATGTCTGTACCAGCAGCGGCGTACCTCTGAAAAAGTAGGTGTAACACCATACCGGCCCATTCCAGATGGGATGCCGGTAAGCCCGGGCCAGGGCCATCGGAATAGACAGAACGCCGCCAATCAACAAAGACAGGAACGTCAGTTCCAGGGTAACAACCGCGCCCCACAGGAACCGGTCAAAGTTGTCGGCGACCAGCATGAAATCGAGAGGCGAGTAGTTCTCGCTGACCAGAACCAGCCAGTCGCCAATGGGTGTTTCGCTTTCTGCAGCCATGATGCTCGCTCTGCCCTACGCTTGCCGAACACCGGCGCTGTACTTGCGATCCATCCAGCGTAAACCGGCATCAGAAATGGCGGTCAGAATCAGATAGATGACGAGTACGGCGAACATGAATGTGAACAGTTGCCGTACGGAACGGCCTGCACCAAAAGCATTGTATACAAGATCACTCACACCAATAACGGATACAAGCGCCGTTGATTTAAGCAGAACCAGCCAGTTGTTGGTAAAACTCGGCAGGGCATAACGCACCATCTGTGGCCAGATTACGCGCGTGAATATCTGCCAGTTGAGCATGCCATAGGCCTTGCCCGCTTCGATTTGTCCGGCAGGAATAGCCAGAATTGCGCCACGGAACGTCTCGGTCATATAGGCACCAAAGATAAATCCGATGGTGGCAACACCGGCCGTAAAGGCGCTGATTTCCACATAATCCCACAAACCCGTCGCTTCACCGATGTTGTTGATCATGATCTGACCACCAAAAAACAGCAGCAGCATGAGAACCAGATCCGGAACACCGCGGATCAACGTGGTATAGGCACCCGCAATACCCTGCAGCAGCCGTGACTTGGAAAGTTTTGCACCGGCGCCAATCAAACCCAACAGAATGGACAGCAGGGCCGACAGAATTGCCAGTTCAATGGTGACGATCGTGCCGTCAAACAGGAGTTGCCGGTAGTCGTATATGGCGTCCATGAGTTTCGTTTATTCAATTCATAAAGGCGAAAAAGGGGCGGCCATAAGCCGCCCCGATTTTCACGTCAGCGCACGATCAGGAACCGGCACCATAGATGTCTGTACCGAAGTACTTCATGCTCAGGGCTTCATAGGAACCATCGGCGCGGATAGCCTGAATGGCATTGTTGAAGGCCTGAACAAGATCTTCGCTACCCTTGCGGACAGCAACACCGGCACCTTCGCCCATGCATTCCAGATCGTCCTGGTCGCCACCAACAAAACCATAGCCGTTACCGGCGTCCGTATTCAGGAAGCCTTCAAGACCCTGGAGGGAATCGGAAATCTGTGCGTCGATGCGGCCTGAGGCCAGATCTGCAAACACGTCTTCCTGAGTGCCATAGAGCACCAGTTCAGCATCCGGGTAGGCTTTTTCCACCCAGCACTGATGGACGGTGCCGCGCTGGACACCGACACGTTTGCCGGCAAGGCCACTGGCGCTGACTTCAATGCCTGAACCATTGGCGGCAATAAAGCGGGCAGGTGTGTTGTAGTATTTATTGGTGAAGTCGACGCGTTTTTTGCGTTCTGCCGTAATCGACATGGACGCCACGATGGCATCATATTTCTTGGCCAGCAGGGCCGGAATAATACCGTCCCAATCCTGCTCTACCAGTTCACATTCCACGTCCATTTTGGCGCACAGCATCATGGCAATATCGATATCAAAACCCTTGAGGGTTCCGTCGGGCTCTTTCCATGAAAATGGAGGGTAGGCACCTTCAACACCGATACGCAGTTTGTCGCCGGCGTTGGCACTGCCAACACCGATCGCCAGCATGACTGCAAATGCAGCAAACATAATTTTTTTGTAGTTCATCGTTTTATCTCCCTGGTCGTTAAAGTATTCACGTTACACCCCGGCAGCGTGAAGGGTTAGGCCTCCCCCTACCCCAGCGAATTAGACAAAAACTGTTTAAAACGCTCGGATTTAGGATTGGCAAACATGTCTTTGGGCGCACCCTGTTCTTCGATGCGCCCCGCATGCAGGAATATTACATCAGAAGATACGTCTCGGGCGAATCCCATTTCATGTGTCACCACGATCATGGTCCGGCCTTCGTCCGCCAGATCACGCATCACTTTCAGCACTTCGCCCACAAGTTCAGGGTCAAGTGCCGATGTGGGTTCATCAAAAAGCATGACTTCCGGTTCCATGGCCAGTGCCCTGGCGATGGCTGCGCGCTGCTGCTGTCCGCCGGAAATATGGGCCGGGTAGTATTCCCGGCGGTCGTACATGCCGACCTTGTGCAATATGGCTTCGGCCCGCTCGATGGCTTCCGCCTTGGGTAATTTCAGCACGTGGATTGGCGCTTCGATCACATTTTCCATGACAGTCATATGCGACCACAGATTAAACCCCTGGAAAACCATGCCCAGTCTGGAGCGGATGTGGGCGACCTGTTTCATGTCGGCGGGCACGGGCTCGCCCTGTTTGTCCGTGGTCATACGAATAACGTCATCGCGCACCTTGACGGTACCCGAATTCGGTGTCTCCAGCAGATTGATACAGCGAAGAAAGGTGCTCTTGCCGGAACCTGACGATCCCAGCATGGAAATGACGTCACCCTTGCGGGCAGTCAGCGACACTCCTTTGAGAACTTCCACACTGCCAAAGCTTTTGTGCAAATCCTCGACAACGAGGGCGATATCAGCGTCCAATCCGGCTCTCCCTGTGACACCATTTCAGTGACGGTGCCATTTCATTCCCGTAAGTAATGACCATTTTTCCGTCAACCGCAAGGACTAGAGCACATTTAGAGAATTCAAGGCCGCTGAGATGAGAACTGGTGATGCGCCTGTGTCCAGAGTTTACCGGGTCCACAGTGTTATGGCTTGATCATGGTGACGTCCGGCACACCGTAGATTTCCGCGATCGAACCGCCGTTTGCCAGACTTGCAAGCGCGCGTTCCTCTTTTTCGAGCATGGCCCGTGCGGCGACCAGCGTTTCCGAAACACGGGCTATGGGGACAACCGTTACACCGTCCGCATCACCGATAATCAAATCACCGGGGGAAACGGGTATACCGCCGCAGCTAATGGGGCCGTTGATAACGCCCCCGAACCCCTTGTGCGGTCCGCCCGGAACTGTGGCGCGGGCAAAGCAGGGAAATTTTGCTTCCAGTATTTCGGCTGTATCGCGAACAGCGCCATCAATCACCAGACCGCTCACACCATGGGCAATCGCGGAATTTGTCAGGATGCCACCAAACAATGCAGAGTCCTCGTATGACTTGGCATCACAAACCACAACGTCGCCGGGCACATTCCGGCTTATGGCCGCGTGAAGCGCGCTGTTGTCCGCGACCATGCAGGAAACCGTACAGGCCTGGGCAACAATACGCATGTCGCTGGACAGTGGGCTGATGGCGCCGCTCATGGCATGCGAGCGTCCGAGACAGTCCGAAGCGACGGCAGCCGGAATTTCCTGCCACGCCTTCAAATCATCTGCACTGAGCCGAACAAACGATACGTCGTAACATGTGACTGGCATGGTGTGGTCTCCCGAATTTCTGTGGATCAGGCGTGTTCTGATTGGGTGCTGTTATTATTCACGATCACGAAGCAGAAACAACCGGCAGCGAGTCACGACGGTCGTTTTACAGCACCTTTGCGATTCATGAGCTTTTGCAGTTTCCGGTAACACACCAATCGCAAGTCCAGAAAATCAGCCTCCTGCCAGAGGGCAACGCCCTTCTGGTTCGACGTCGGACATTCCCAGAAATCGCCGAAATCATGGCATCGCGGTAAACTATTACCGCTATGACTGAGAACAATGTCATCAATTGGTCCCAGTTCATCAATGTTTTCTGTGCCCAGCAAATCTGCGATTTCAAAAAACCTGCGGACGTGGTCCCTGGTGAACGCATAGATGCGGTTCAAGACATCAAGCTCACCATCGTAGCGATGGATACTGGTTTCGACCGTGAGTTGGCCATCGCGGTCGTGAACGATCTCACCATACATACCATGCGGACGTTCTGGTTCACGGATCAGGGCTTCGATCAATTGTTCAATCTGATCAGGGCTCACAAACAGATCATCATCAATACAGAGGAAATATTGCTCGGGGCATTCTCTGGCAATGACGAAGCGTTCGACAGCATAGCGCCGTTCCGGGCTCTGGGTGATTTCGACCCGATCATCACCGGATTTGATGAATTCATGAATATCAATGTCCGGATTATTGTTGCTGAGAATCAGGCGGCCACAGGCGCTGGACTGTAACACCGTATCCACCATCCGCTGAATATTCTGCGGGCGGGCGTAACTCAGAAGAATGCAGACGGCTTTGTCGGTGGGTTCCATGACACCATTGCCTAGACGCAACGCCAGGTGGTTCCTTCGTCGCTCAGAAATGGCACGACTTCCTCGCCATTGGAACTAAAAACGGAACCAACGTCAGCACCCGGTGATTTCTCCAATGTCAAAGTCGTCTCATTGACATCCATGCCATAAAACGCCGGCCCGTTTGTGGAAGCAAAGGCTTCCAGGTGATCAAGCGCGCCTTCTTCGTCAAATACCTGTGTATAGGCCTCCATAGCCACCGGCGCACTGAAAACGCCGGCGCATCCGCATGCGGATTCTTTGGCCGTGCGGGCATGGGGCGCGGTATCGGTACCCAGGAAAAACGGTCCCGGTCCCGAAATTGCCGCCCGGCGTAATGCCAACCGGTGCTTTTCCCGTTTGGCCACGGGCAGACAATAAAGGTGCGGGCGCATGCCGCCCCGGAACAGGTCCGTCCGGTTGATCATCAGGTGATGCGCGGTAATTGTCGCCGCCATGTATCCCGGTGCCTGGCTCTGGCGCGCCTCCACGAACTGAACCGCATCCTCCGTGGTGACGTGCTCAAAAACGATTTTCAGTTCGGGAAAATCCTTGATCAGCGGGGTCATGGTGCGTTCAATGAAACAGGCCTCGCGATCAAAAATATCGATGGCCGGGTCGGTTGATTCACCGTGAATCAACAGCGGCATACCGTCTTCCTGCATGCGCTCCAGCACACCCCGGACATTGGCGATATCCGTAACGCCCGCAGCCGAATTTGTTGTGGCGTTAGCCGGATACATTTTGACGGCGGCAAAAACACCCCCCCGGTAGCCGGACGAAATTTCATCCGCGCTGGCCGTATCGGTCAGATAACACGTCATCAATGGTTCGAACGGGATGCCGGATGGCACGGCGGCCATAATCCGTGCCTTGTACGCTATAGCATTTTCGATCGTCGTCACGGGGGGTGTCAGGTTGGGCATGACAATCGCTCTTGCGAACTGTCGCGCCGTGAAAGGTACCACCACATCCAGCATGGCATGATCGCGAAAATGCACATGCCAGTCATCGGGCCGGCGGATTGTAATCTGGTTTCCAGAAGGCGATGCCATCGATTTCTCCACTGCTCAGTGGGATGCCGGGAACGCGCTCAATTGTCAAGGGCTTGTCAATCTTGAACGTGGTTAACATTTCGTCAATGTATCGCGCGTTATACTTCTAACCAGGACGGGTCGATACAACCGGAACGCTCTTTCTTACCGGCTCCGGCCCGAAAGCCACAAAACTGCCCAAGGGGCGTGGATGGTTTAACGAGGAAAGGAGCGCATTATGAAACGCATGTTGTTTATCATGATGGGCGCTCTCATTATCTTGTTGGGCGCCCTCGTGCAGTCGGCAGAGGCACAAAATGCCTGTGGTCTTCGGCAGGATCTGGCCAGTAAACTGGAACAGTCCTATCAGGAAACCCCGACAGGTATTGGCCTTGCTAAAAATGGTGGTGTGTTCGAAGTTTTCACCTCACCGGAAGGAACCTGGACAATTCTCTTCACCCGGCCGGATGGTCTGAGCTGCCTGATGGCAGTCGGCGACCACTGGGAGTCCAAAGCTCCCGAACTGGCCGGACTCAACAGCTAGTCCAGGCGAAACAATCCTCCTTGAGGGACACGGGCGTTCGTTACCACGGACGCCCGTTCTTTATTTGACCGGCAAACCACTTTTACCTTGTACAAGGGTGTGACAGTGATCACATACACTGTTAGAGTGATACATTAAGAAACGGTGATAAATTAAAGTCCGGCAAGGGCAGAAAACACCGAACCCTGGGAAATGAACCATGAAACGGTTCTCGTTTTTAACGATTGTGACGCCTGTGACCTGTCTCGTAGCCGGTCTTGCCGCCGTGTTTTCCGTTGGCGTGTTCACATCTGCCCATGCAGCCGAAAAACTGGTTTGCGAAAACCGCAGCGACATCATTGCCGGACTGGCCTCCACCTACGCGGAGGCGCCCGTCTCCATGGGATTTACCGAGCAGGGAACCGTACTGGAAATCCTGGCCGGTCCCGACGGGAACTGGACCATGATCGAAACCCTGCCGTCGGGCAAAGCGTGTCTGGTTGCCAGCGGTCAGATGTGGCAGGGCATCGTCCCGGACGCGAAACCTGCCAATACGGCGTTCTGAACCGAGACTCCTTCAGGCCATTAAATTTATGACGAACGAACCAGGGGCTCGAAGCCCGCTGTTGAATCCGGCCCGCAACAGGTCCCCTATCTTGTGTGGCAAACGGCTTCGATATTGTAACCGTCAGGATCAAGCAGGAATGCCGCATAGTAGTGCGGATGATATTGCGGTCGAAGGCCGGGCGCTCCGTTATCAATTCCGCCGATGGCTACACCGGCTGCAAAAAAAGAATCAACATCCGCCCGAGAGGCGGCACTGAATGCGAAGTGGGGGCGTGGTACCATCGGGGTATCTTCCGACAACCAAAAATCACCGGCAGGATCGGTGCTTTTGCCAGGCCCTTCCTGAATGCCAAAACTGACAGCGTCGGAACTACTCATGCATATGACATAGCCAAGAGTTCCCAAAACCTCCGTATAGAATTCTTTGCTTTTCCCAAGATTGCTCACGGAAAGCCCGGAATGGTCAATCATTGATTTCCCCTGAATATTGATACGCTTGTATCATCAATTCGGGAAAGGCGACAGGACCCACCGATCACCTCAGTGTTTACCGCGCGTCGGGTATGTCACACGGCGCAAAACACCCGGATTTGGTTTGCATGATTATGATCGGTCGGGATAGATGGCGCATGATCTGGTTAATCCTGGAGACGCTTAGTAATGACCATCAACGAGTGGGATGAATACGCCAGAGAATGGGAGGACAATGCCGCGACCAGTGTATATGCGGATAACGCTTATGGGGAACTGGCACGTATTGTCGCTCTGGATGGTCAACGTGTATTGGATTTTGGATGCGGCACGGGACTGCTCGCAGAAAGACTGTCGCCAGACGTGAAAGAAATTGTTGCTCTGGATGGCTCTTCAAAAATGATCGAGCAACTGAAACTGAAGGCCCTGCCAAACGTGTTCCCGATTGCTGGCTTTCTGAACGAGCGCGTGATTGAGACGAATACGTTACTGCACCAAAAGTTTGATCTTGTAACGGCGTCTTCTGTTTGCGGCTTTCTGCCCGATTATGAAGCAGCCCTGATGCTGCTCAAGTCGTTAATGGTGCCTGACGCCACGTATATTCAGTGGGACTGGCTTTCTCTGGACGAGAACTCAGAAAACGGCTTCACCGAGAGAAGGGTTGAGCGAGCCCTGGGTGAAACGGGATTCAAAAGCATCACCATAACCCGGCCATTCCAGATAGAAAGCTCGCCTGACACCATGACGGTACTGATGGCCGTTGCCAAAACCCCTTAACTTCGGATTTTGCTTCGGCTCATCAACAGGCCATTACGTCCACCAGAAGCAGACATTCCATTCCTTATGCTGCTAAACTCGTACCATCCGCTAATGATAACGAAATGGAGGTCTGTTATGCCGAGCATTGGCCCTTCCAACATTACCGACAAGCTGGACGACGAGGTCATTGCGATGGACCCGTCGCAGATTGTTGATCTCGATCACTATCCCATTGACCAACCGGACGGGCCAGCATGCCAATCACTGATCGCGTCGTGTCGCCGCGACATTGAAAAGCAGGCGCTCTGTATGCTGCCGGAGTTTGTACGACCGGATGCGTTGGAGGTACTCCAGACCGAAGCACAGGCACTCGCCCCCAAGGCCTGTCGCATGGATAACCTGCGCACCCCCTACGGATGGATGTGCAACGCCGGATTCAAGCCGGACCACCCGCGCTCACAGTTGTTTCGAAACCGGAGCGGGCTCGTACTCGGCGGCGAGTTTCCAAGCCATGGTTCCATCGAAGCCCTCTACTACTGGAACCCGCTGACCGAGTTTCTCCGTCAGGTGATCGGAGTCGACACCCTCTACAACACAGCCTGCCCACACCTCTCATTCAATATCGGCGTTGAAGGCGAGGGTGATCAGTTCGGTTGGCATTTCGACACCAACGACGGTTGCGCGGTTTCGCTGCTGCTTCAGCAGGCCGATGAAGGGGGCCACTTCGAGTACACGCCTTTCATTCGTTCCGATGACGATGAGAATTACGCGGAGATCAGCAGAGTGTTCGCCGGGGAGTCCGAACTCGTGAGACAGCCGGTGATGGCACCGGGCACCTTTACGCTCTTCAGGGGGCACCGGTCACTCCATCGAGTGACGCCCGTCGGTCACACAACTCGCGACAGACTGATTGTGTTGTTCGGCTACGACCAGAATCCTGGGATGGTCTACCCGGAGTCGACGGTCAACGACTTCAGGAACCCCTCGTCGGATCCATACTACGGTCGCCCCGCCTGAGCACGATCCAGAGCGATTAAACACAAAATTATAAACGAGGCTGCGGTCTGTGGTGGGCTATACTATAGGTTCGGCGTTGACGCGATGACCCGGGCGATCAAGGAGATTGATCGGCGGACCCGACGTATTGTATCTGGTTCGGGTCATTTACAGAAATGTTTGGCAGCCAATTATGAGGCCCGCTTCGCACCGTTAAGCGGAAGTCTTCGCAGAATATGTCCGGTCCAGCCCCAATAGCAGAAATATTCCAGGGCCGTTAATCACTTCCGAGATGTGCCATGTGTGGACGGCCCCCTGTTGGCAAGGATTTATTTGAGTTTAATGCAGTGCTGGTCGGTGCTGCCATGTGTGCGGCCTGTTGATGCGGCTCTATCAAATGGCCGCTGGCCCCTCTCGGACCACATAGTGGCCCTGCCGGGTAGCACATAATGCTCTCCGCAGATCAGGTTCCGAACATA
>JAJFID010000256.1 GCA_021775325.1 Rhodospirillales bacterium | reverse complement strand
GGTGACGGTGACGACTTCCTGGATGGTGGTGACGGCGCTGATACGCTCAACGGCGGAGCCGGAAATGATACATTTGCATTCGATGGTCTGGATACCCTGATCAGCGGTGACGCAGGGTCGGATACCATTGAATTCTGGTCTGACAGTGAAAACGATGCGGCGTACTTCGATCTTACCGGCTTGGCCATATTTGACGGTATTGAGACTCTTGATCTGTTTGATGATGGCGACAACATCGCCTTACGTCTGGATGCGGCTGTCGTCGACGACATCGCGGGCTCCGGCAACACCCAGCTGTTTGTGGAAGGCAATGCCACCGACCAGTTGATCAGTGATGAGCAGTGGACGGCTGGTACGGCAGATGCCGTTGTCACCGGATACACGGAACTGACAGGCAGCGGCAGCACCTCCCTGCTGGTCGCCAACGCCATTGATTTCACTTATATGACCGATGTTGCTACGGAAACTGGCACCACGGGTACAAGTGCCGATGAACGCTTCCTGTTGACGGCAAGCGGGTCAATTACGACGAGCACCGGTAACGATGTTGTCGAATTCGCACCTGATGAGAGACTTGAGTCGATGATTGTTGATGCTGCCAACCAGCTTATCATCACCTATATCGATGCGGCAGATGCAACACAGACCTTCACGGTATCCGACAATGGAAGCAATCCACTTGTCTCAATTGACGTTGATTTTGACGGCGACGGCCTTCTCGAATCCTATGTGATGGCGACGGCCCCGTCCTCGTCACTCAACGTATCCGGCTCCTCGGATGACACCATTTTGGTGGGTGAGATTGACAATGGCGCCACGTATACCGGTGGAACAGGTGACGACATCGTATTCGCCGGCGATCTTGCCGATACGATCAATGGTGGTGACGGTGAAGACACGATCTTCGGCGGCGATGGTGCTGATACTCTGAATGGTGGCGCGGGTAACGATTTGATCTTCTCCGTTGATGGAACTGACTCGATCGACGGCGGTACAGAAACAGATACACTGTCGTTCGAATTCGCGACTCAGGGCGCAACGATTGATCTGTCTGCGGGAACTATTACGAATGATGGATTTGGAAATACTGACACCTCGCTAAGTGGCATTGAAAACGTTACGGGTGGTGGTTTCGGCGATGATATTATTGGCAGCAGTGCGAACAATGTCATCACTGGTGGTGCAGGTGACGACCTGCTTTCCGGATTGACGGGAACAGACACGCTGACTGGCGGAATCGGCAGTGATACGTTTGAATTTGATCTGGGTGCCGGTGATTCCGACTCCACCAACGGCATTGATCTGATCACCGACTTCGATGCGGGTGGCAACGGGTCGGCTGGGGTGGATACCATCGAGTTTGCCGATTTCGATACATTCGATTATCTGGGCTCCTATGACGGTGCTGGCAATGAGATAACTTTCACCACCGCCGATACATCAGCCTCAACCGCTTCCGGACGTTACAACAGCCAGACCAGAATGCTGGAAATCGATATCGATCAGGATCAGGTCGTCGATGCGCAAATTCAGGTTGAGGTTGCCGAAGGCACGACCCTTGATGACACTGACTTTACCGCCACGCTGGTCTAGCAGTTGAACACCCTTGAACCGGTGTGCGGGAACGGTCTAGAGTAAATTTATCTGAATTGCCGAGGGGATGACCGTGGCGGAGAAGAAGAAGCCTGCTGCCAAAAAAAGTGCAGCAAAATCAACGGCTAAGAAACCAGCAACCAAAGAGGCAGCGACTAAAAAGTCTGCGACCAAGAGCAAACCAGCGACCAAGGGGAAAGCGACGGACAAGAAGGCTGCTGCCAAGACACCTGCCGTAAAAAAACCAGCGGCTAAACAGCCAGCGGCCAAAAAGCCATCCGCCAAGCAATCCGTGCCCAAGGCGGCAGCGGCACAGGCCGCCGAGGGTGGTGAACAGGCAGGTGCCAAGCTGGAGATGTCGGCATCCCGCCAGTTCAATGGCTGGCTGCAGGAAAATCGTATATCCCTGGGTTTTACCACCTATCAGTCGGGCAAGGTTTTTCTGGTCGGCCTGCAGCAGAACGGCAGACTGTCTATTTTCGAGCGCACCTTCAATCGCTGTATGGGTCTGTGTGTGGATGGACAGCGGCTGTATATGAGCTCGCTGTATCAGCTCTGGCGGTTCCAGAACGTGCTGCAACCGGGTCAGGCACACGAAGGTTATGACCGGGTCTATGTGCCTATCACCGGGTATACCACGGGTGATCTGGATGTGCATGACATCGCCGTCGACAACGACGGGCGTATCGTGTTCATCAACACCCTGTTTGGCTGTATCGCCACGCTGAGCGAGTCCGAGAGTTTCACACCCCTGTGGCAACCGCCGTTTATCTCCAAGATCGCGGCGGAGGATCGCTGTCACCTGAATGGCCTTGCCATGGAAAACGGCAGGCCCCGTTATGTGACGGCCATTGGCGAAACCGATGTGCCGGATGGCTGGCGTGAACATCGTCAGGCAGGCGGCGTGGTGATCGATGTTCAGGCCAATGAGGTTCTGGCGCGCGGGCTGTCCATGCCCCATTCGCCGCGGGTCTATCGGGACAAGCTTTACATCGTTAATTCCGGCACCGGCGAGTTCGGCTCCATCGACCGCAAGACTGGTGATTTCCAGCCCATCGCGTTTTGTCCCGGATACTTGCGCGGTATGAGTTTCCACGGCGATTATGCCATAGTCGGCCTGTCCAAGCCGCGCAAGGACGGCACGTTCTCCGGTCTGGCGCTGGACGACGCGCTGGCTGAAAAGAATGCGGAGGCCCAGTGTGCGCTCTACATCATTGATCTGCGCAGTGGCGATATTGTGCACTGGTTGCGCATCGATGGCGTGGTCAAGGAGTTGTACGACGTGGTGTTTATCCCCGATGTGGTCCGGCCCATGGCCCTGGGCTTCAAATCCGACGAGATCAGGCGCACCATCACCGTGGGTGAAATGGGTAGCCTGTAACACGGCTTTCCGCAGACGCTGGAAGTCGCATAGATACCAAAGCTCAAATATATCAAAGCCTTGGGGATTCCCTTGGCGACACTTTTGTGCGATTGTAGGGGGGTGTCCGGGAAAGCGGATGTATGGTGCTGCGCATGATCACGAGAAAACGAAACGGATCTGAATGAAAGAGCTGTTGCAACGTCTGATGGCTTCGCCGGCACTGGCGACCGAGATCATTCTGGCGACGCTGTTTGCCAATGTTCTGGCGCTGGCCGGGCCGCTGTTCGTGATGCAGGTGCTCAACCGCTACGTGGCGCACGGCGTGGACTCCACTCTGTATACACTGGTCACCGGCGTGCTGATTGCCGTGGTGCTGGAATTTGCCTTTCGCCAGTTGCGGGCCCGTCTTGCCCGGGGTATCAGTGTGATGCCCGACGAGCTGGCGACCTATTCCGGGTTTTCCATTCTGACGCGGGCCAAAACCACGGCGCTGGAACAAATTCCGCCTGAAACACGCAAGGAGATGGTGGGCGGCATCCAGGCCATTGAGACAGCCTACAACGCGACCAATATCACCACAGTTCTGGATGTGCCGTTTGCGTTGCTGTTCCTGGTGGTGTTGTACATTCTGGAACCCGTCATCTGTCTGGTTGTGGCGGCATTTGTGGTCGGCTCGTTCCTGATCGGCGTGCTGGGTGCACACACCATGCGCACCAAAACGGCGGAATCCCAGGAAGCCGGTACGCCGGGCAGCGCCCTGCTCAGCACCGTGACCAGAGAAGGCGACACCATCCGGGCATTCAATGCTGGTGACTTTCTGCGCCGCGCGTGGCGTCACCATCAGGGCAGGATTCAGGGCCTGCGCCGTGATATCGCTGCCCGCCAGGGCACTATCCAGACCATTACCCAGAGCACCAACGGACTCATGAGTGTGGCCGTCATCGGGATTGGTGCCTTGCTGGTGGTGGCGGGTGAAATGGATACAGGTGCCATGATCGGCGGCAATATTCTGGCATCCCGCGCCCTGCAGCCCATATCCAAATTTTCCCAGCTCGGCAGCGTATTTGCCAAGGCCCGCGAAGCCATGGAGCTGTTCCGGAAGCTGGAAGAAGTACCGCTGGAACCGGAGCGCGGTTCAGCCCTGACAGCCTATCAGGGAGCGCTGGAGTTCCGTGACCTGGCCTTTGCTTACACCGGCAGCAACACGCCCATGTTTGAGTCCATTGATCTGAAAATCCAGCCCGGCACCGTGCTGGTGGTGACGGGGAACAATGGTGCCGGAAAAACCACGTTTGCCCGCCTGCTCATGGGACTGATCGAGCCCTCGCGGGGGCAAATTCTCGTCGACGGCCTGGACTTGCAGCAGGTCGCGCCGGAGTGGTGGCGACGACAGGTCATATACCTGCCCCAGGAGCCGTCGTTGCTGAACGCGACAATCGAAGAAAACTTGACTGTTCTCAATCCTGAAGCAGACATGGACATGATCAATGAGGCCATCGACCGCGCCGGTTTGCGGCGTTTCCTGGACGAAAGCCCGCACGGCCTGGATACCATGATTGTGGACAACGGTTGGCGTCTGTCCGAAGGCATTCGCCGCCGAATGGCGTTGGCCCGTGCCCTCACAGCAGAAGGCACGATCGCCATCATTGACGAGCCCACGGAAAGTCTGGATGGCGAAGGTTGTGCTGCCGTTCATGGGGTGCTGGGTGAACTGGCGAAAAATGGCCGGACCATTGTCATCATGTCCCACGAGGCAGGCATCGTGAAAGGCCCGCACACGGTGCTTGATCTGAACACCAAGCCGGTGCCCGAAGCCCGCCAGATGGCGGGCGATGGTACTGTCGCGCAACCGCAAGGCCAGCAGGCGCAAACAGAGACACCGGCACAGGCTCCGGCACAAACGCCGACACAGGCGCAGATTGCCAGTGCCAATACGGCACCACCAGACGCGCCACCGGCAGTACCCGATAATGTTACGGCAACACATGCGAATGCAGGCGCAGGTGAATTTACCGTTGCCAGCCCCGGTGCGGTCGAGGCGGACAGGGTTTCTCTGTCATCGGCCCGGGCAAAACCGAAAGGGACGGCATGAGCGACAGTTCCCCCGATCAGGACTTTCGTCCCTCCGAAGACATAGGGCGTTCCACCCACGCAATGATACTGCTGTGTTTCTTCATGGTCGTTTCTTTCGGCGTCTGGGCTTCCAACAGCCAGCTTGATATCGTCAGCATGGCTATGGGCGAGGTCGCACCTTCATCACAGGTCAAGACAGTGCAGCATCTGGAAGGTGGCATTGTTCTGGAAATTCTCGTCAGCGCTGGCGACGTGGTTGAGGCTGGTCAACCACTGGTGGTTCTGGAGCCCACGGCATCAGGTGCGGACGTTGCTGAATTGCAGGTTCGGCTGACCGCCCTGCAGGCCGACATATCGCGATTTGACGCCCTGTTTAAGGGCTTGGACGAACCTGTGTATCTGCAGGATCTGATCGACAACTATCCCACGATCGTTTCCCAGTCCCGCGAACGGTTTAAATCCCAGGCAAATCGACATGTAAGCGAGATGAACCGGCAACGCGAAACCGTGTCCCAGCGAGAGCAGGAAATTCTGGAAATCGCCTCGCGTATCAAAAACAGCCGTGCCAGCCTGGCGCTGGTTCAGGAGCAGGTCGCCATCAGCTCCGAGCTTCTGGCAGAAGGATTGACCAACAACTTCAAGCATCTGGATCTGGTGAAGGAAAAAACAAATCTGGTGGGCGAACTGGATACCAGTCGCCAGTCACTGGCCCGGGCCAAGGCGGCCAAAAAAGAGGCGGAAGCACAACTGGTTGCCCTGCAAAGTATCTATACAGATGATAATCAAAGCGCACTGGATGATGCCCGTCGGACCTATGACGAATTGTATCAACGCATCCAGAAGTATGAGGACAGCCTGAAACGAACCGTGGTTCGCTCGCCGGTCAATGGTGTGGTGAAGGTTCTGTATCTGGCAACCATTGGCGGGGTCATCAGGCCTGGTGATGCCATCGCCGATATCGTGCCCGGCGCAGACAGGCTGATCGTTGACGCGGAACTGCCGACGCAGGACATCGGCTACGTTGCAGTGGGGCAGGCGGCGACGATCAAGCTGACATCAGCCGACGCAGCACGTTTTGGAAACCTTTACGGCATAGTCGTGCATGTCAGCCCCGATACGTTGGAAACAGCAGAAGGCCAGCCTTACTACAAGGTGCGTATTGAAACCGAGCAACCTTATTTCGAGCAGGGTCAGTTGCGGTACAACCTGTTTCCGGGCATGCAGGTCATGGCCAGTATCCAGACCGGCAAGCGGACAGTGATGCAGTATATTCTGGACCCGTTGATGGGCGACATGGGTAACGCCATGCAGGAACGTTAGGGTTCCCCGCTAGAACGCTGGCTATTTCTTACCCTTTTTGCCTTTGTCTTCTTCATCCTCAGCCGCTTCTGTTTTTTCACGTACGCGTTCACCAATTTCGTTGGCGGCATTGCCTATACCCTGGAGCAGGCGGCCCAACTGGCTGGCTGGAATTAACAGGCGTGTGACGGGCGTAATCGCATCTTCCGTGTCCTGGCGGCCCAGGGTAACACGAAACACACCATTGGCATGCGAGACATTTGAAATTGCCTCAACAAAATGTTCATCAACCATGTCATCAGCCATTTTTGCCTCCCCGGCTTGTGTGTTATGTGTGCGTCACTGAGGCAATTGTGGGCAATAGAACCCGTCGGGTCAACCAGCAGTTCTGAAAACCCGAACTTGGTATAATCCTTTGGTAAATATAGTATAATTATATGACAGATTCGTCGCGCCCATCTGTGTTCAAACCTGTATCGAGTTGCACCAGTGTCAACTGGCCCGCCATTCCGTCTGGCGTCAATGCGGCGTTGGGTGCGCTGTCTTTTCAGTTGAGCCAGACACAGTGGCTTTCACCTGCGCACCTCCGTGCAAACCAGTTCCAACAACTATCGGCACTGGTACGACACGCCCGGAAAACAGTGCCCTGGTACAGTGATACCTTGCCAATGGCAGTCGATTCGGCTTCCGCGACCGCACTGATGAAGCTGTGGCGTGATCTGCCCATATTGTCTCGCGACACTGTACAGGCAAACAGTGCGCGGCTGACCAGTTCAAAACTACCCAAGGACCACGGTACAACGTCATCTGTTGTAAGTTCCGGGTCGACCGGCAAGCCCGTCACGGTCACCGTCACGGAACTCACCAACCTGTTTTTCGATGCAATCAACCTCCGTGTACCATTGTGGCACAATCTTGACGTTAACGCGGTTGTCGCAGGTATCAGAGTGCTCAGGGGCGACGAAAATGACGCGGCCGCATCGGACAAACCTGTCGGCTGGGTTGCCGGCCACCAGTCCGGCCCCATGTATCTGTTTGACGTCACGCGACCGGTCCGCGAGCAACTGGCGTGGTTAGAGCGGATCAAACCCAAGTATCTGCTGACCCTGCCCACCAATCTGGATGCGCTGATCCGGTATACGGGGTCAGAAGGTGTATCATGCACGTATCTGCGTGGTGTCATGACCATGTCCGAAGCCATCGCGGAAGGCCTGCATGACCGGTGCATGGCATCGTGGGGTATCCCCGTGTGGGATGTGTACTCGGCAGTGGAGACCGGCCTGATGGCGCTGCAATGCCCTGAGACCCGCCATTATCATGTGCAATCCGAGCACGTATATGTGGAGATCCTCCGCGATAATGGTGAGCCTTGTGACACGGGTGAAACCGGCCGGGTCGTTGTCACCGATTTACACAATTTTGTCATGCCGCTGATTCGTTATGACATTGGTGACTATGCGCAGATTGGCGAGATGTGCGCGTGCGGCCGCGGCCTGCCGGTGATTGACCGGATTGTCGGTCGAGCCCGGAACATGGTGTGTTACCCCAACGGGGACCAGGCCTGGCCGTTGCCATGGTTGTCCAGGGAAATGCTCGATATCGCGCCAGTTCAGCAGATTCAGATCATTCAGCATTCGGTGCACGATCTGGAAGTAAAACTGGTCGTGGACAATCCTCTGAGCAAAGATGCGGAGGAGGCTATGTGTGCCATGCTCACGCGGCACCTGCATCACGAATTCTGTTATCAGTTCTCCTATGTCGGGGATATTCCAAGGTCGACAGGTGGAAAATTTGAAGAGTTCATATCGCACGTAAAGTCATGATAAGGTGTGTTGAATCGCACAGTTTTCCATCTGCCATGGTGGTATTATTGGTGTATATGAACGAGGAACAATAATGACAGACCCACGCAATCGCGCACCCCGCACGGATACGGATGAGCCAGCCGAAATTCACGCTGGAGAAGACGTTTATGCCGGTCGGTTAGAGAATATATCCGACACGGGTGCGGCTGTCGGGTTCGATTTTACAGCCGGTGCCGGAAAAACGGAATTCAATATTGGCAATCCTATCGAGGTGGATGTGGAACAAGGCGATACCTACAATGGCCGGGTTGTCCGCCATTATGAAAGCGGGTTTGCCATCCGGTTTGAAGACGACGAGCAGGCCTGATTTACGTCAGGAAAGAAGACCCTCCCGGGTCAGTTCTTCAGCAAGGTCGTTGAGGGCCCTTGCCAGCCGTTCGACCAGTTCATCACATTCGTCGCGCGATATGGTCAGTGGTGGTGCCACCATAAACCATTCGCCATTTTCGCCACGGCAGGTTCGCCGCGAGTAAATCAGAAGGCCATTATTCAGGCCATGCATGCGGATTCGATCAGCCGCGACGGCTTCTGCGGGCAGCATTTTTTTTGTTGCCTGATCGGCGACCATTTCCAGACTCATGAGAAGACCAAGTCCGCGCACATCACCAATCAGCGGACAGGACTCCTTCAACAGTTCCAGTGCATTTCGAAGATACGCGCCCATTTCCATGGCGTTATCCATGAGATTGTGCTGCTCGGTATAGTCCAGCACGGCTGAGCCTGCCGCACAGGCGACGGGATTTGCGGTATAAGTGTGCGAGAAGTCAAAACCAAGATGCTCTGCGAGAGGATCAGCCATTGCGGCGGGCACCAGAACCGCGCCCAGTGGCACGTACCCGGCCCCCAGACCTTTCGCCAGAACGGCCACGTCGGGTTGTATCTGCGGCCAGTAGTGGGCAGACAGGAACTTGCCGGTACGCCCGGAACCACTCATGACCTCGTCAAACAACAGATAAACCCCGTTTTCATCACATATCTGGCGAACGGCCTGAAAAAAATTCTGGTGCGGAACAAGGGCACCGGTTGCAACGCCACCCACTGGCTCGATCATGAAGGCGAGAACATTCTCTGCGCCAAGTTCGTTGATGGTATTGCGCAAAGCGTCTGCGCAATGCTGCGCGTAACTCTCTACGGTGTGGTTTTCCGGTACCCGATAGGTGAACGGCGCCGGTATTTTTGGTGAGTCCACGACCATGCCGTCAAGGAAGTCGCCGAGCGTGTTGTCACCGCTCCATGCCAGGGTTGAAAAGGTGCCGCCGTGGTAGGAGGGCATACAGGTAATCACGTGTCGACGTCTGGTCTGGCCAATGGAAATCGCATACTGGCGCAAAAACTTGATGGCGATTTCATTGGCCTCGGAGCCGCCGGAAACAAAACACACTCGCTCATAGCCAGGACCGGCAAGTCGCGAAATCTGATCAGACAACCGGAGACTGGCACGGTGTCGCACAATGCGGGAGCAGGCAAAATCAACCGTGCTGATCTGACTGGCAATGGCCTCGCCAATTTCAGGGACGCCATGGCCAATGTTTGAGACGATGGGACCTGAGGACATGTCGATGTATTCCACACCCGAATCGTCCCACATGCGAATGCCTTCTGCACGTTCGATCAGGGGCAGGGGAATGGACACACCATTTCGCCCAAAGAATACATCTGGACCACCGCCACTGGGCGGCATGTAACTACCGGCAGGGCCAGACAGGTTTGGTTCCAAAGTGCCGTCCGCTGACATAACTTGATCCTCTCAGGTGTCAAAAATAAATTCAGATTATCTACATATCCCATTGATTGGGCATACGCCATAGGTCAAGAATAGGCAACAGAGAGGAACCGATCATCATGCCAGCCGTTACCCTGGGCGATATTTATCGCGCGCGTCAGACCATACAGGATTCCGTCCGCCATACGCCGCTGGTGCCGTCGCAGAGTCTCAGCGACGTTGCCGGTGTTCCCATACATCTTAAACTGGAAACATTGCAGGATATTGGTGCCTTCAAGATCAGGGGGGCGACCAACAAGCTGGCCAATCTCAGTGAAGAGGAGCGGTCGCGCGGCGTTGTCGCTGTTTCAACGGGGAACCATGGTCGCGGTGTGGCTGCGGCGGCCAAGAAACTCGGTATGCGGGCCATCATCTGCATGGGAAATCTTGTGCCCGAGAACAAGATCGCCGGAATTCGGGCCCTGGGCGCCGAGATCCGCATCGTCGGTAAAAGCCAGGACGACGCCGAAGTCGAGGCTCAGCGCCTGATAGACGAAGAAGGCCTGGTGAATGCGCACCCTTTTGACGATATCCACGTCATCGCCGGACAGGGCACCGTCGGGTTGGAATTGCTGGAGGACCTACCGGATATCAAGACCGCCATTGTGCCGTTATCCGGCGGCGGTCTGGCGGGCGGTATCGCTTTGGCGCTCAAGTCTGCCAACCCGGACATCCGTGTAGTCGGCGTTTCCATGGAAAAAGGCGCTGCCATGATCGAGAGTATTCATGCAGGTAAACCCGTTCCTGTGGAGGAGTTGCCAACGCTGGCAGACTCACTGGGTGGTGGCATCGGTCTGGATAACCGCTACTCCTATGAACTCTGCCGCGACTACATTGATGACATGATTACGGTGAGTGAGGAACAGATCGCCGCAGCCATGGCCCATTTCTATTGGCAGGAACGGATCGTTGTTGAAGGCGGCGGTTCTGTTGGTGCTGCAGTTATTCTCAATGATCTGGTGCCAGATATGGAAGGCCCGGTTGCCGTCCTGGTCAGTGGCCGAAATGTGGATATGGCGAAACTGCACCAGATCATCGATGATCACCCGCCAGCCAGTGCGCAATGAAAGAGTATTTATGACTGAAATCACCATCCTGACGGAAGCCCAGCTCCAGCAATGCATTGGCCTGGATGTCGAGACCATGGAAGCCGTGGAGGGTGCCTTTACGGCGCTGGCGGGGGGCACGGTTGTCATGCCGCCAATCCTGCGGCTGGACATCGAAGAACACCACGGCGAGATTGATGTGAAGACCGCCTACATCCCCGGTCTTGACAGTTTTGCTGTCAAAATGAGTCCCGGTTTCTTCAACAACCCGAAAATTGGTTTGCCCAGCACGAACGGCCTCATGACCCTGTTCAGTGCCCATACCGGGCTGGTTGAGGCCATGTTGCTGGATAACGGATACCTGACGGATGTGCGCACGGCTGCCGCCGGGGCTATAGCGTCGAAGTATCTGGCCAATCCACATGTGGATACGGTGGGCATCGTTGGTACCGGTTCACAGGCGCGGTATCAGGTAGAGGCACTCAAACTGGTTCGGGATTTCTCCACGGTTCTGGTCTGGGGGCGAAGCCACGAAAAGGCCGAAGCCTGTGCCCGCGACATTGCCGACAAACTGGGTGTAGCGGCTGAGGTACGATCCGGTGTAGCCGAGGTGGTTGCAGCGTCACAGATCGTCATTACCTCGACGCCTGCTACGGAACCGCTGATTGAGGCCGACTGGTTGCATCGGGGTCTGCACATCACGGCCATGGGATCGGATGCCGAACACAAAAATGAACTGGATCCGGGTATTGTCGCGAAATGCGATGTGTTCGTTTGTGATACGCGGGCGCAAAGCGCCAAACTGGGTGAGTTGCATCATGCCATCAGTTCCGGCGCTGTTGCGGCGGATTTCGGTGTGGATGAACTGGGCCAGGTCATTGCCGGACACGTTCCGGGGCGGCGGTCTGCGGATGATGTAACCGTGTGTGATCTGACGGGAACGGGCGCGCAGGATACGGCCATTGCCCGCCTGGCCTTCCAAACAGCACAGACCGCTGGTCTGGGTACCCGGTTTGATACCTGATAACTGATAGGGGCGCGTGGCGCATGTTGACAGTCGGACAGTTCCCGCACGTGGTACGCGAGATCGAGAACGAATGGATTGAACTGGCCGATGGCTGTCGGCTGGCAGCACGCATGTGGCTGCCGGATGTATCCGACGACACGCCTGTACCCGCAATTCTGGAATACTTGCCCTATCGCAAGCGTGGCGGCACGGACGCCCGTGATGCCCTGACCCACCCGTATTTGTGTGGACACGGGTATGCCTGCGTGCGTGTGGATATGCGGGGCAATGGCGAGTCCGACGGCGTCATGCACGATGAATACGTTCTGCAGGAACAGGACGACGCCCTCGAAGTCATTGACTGGATAACGGCGCAACCCTGGTGTGACGGCAATGTGGGGATGATGGGCATTTCCTGGGGCGGATTTAACGGGCTTCAGGTCGCAGCACGCCAGCCGGACGCCCTGAAAGCCGTTATTACGCTGTGTTCTACCGATGATCGATATGCCGATGATATTCACTACAAAGGTGGCTGCCTGCTGGGCGAAAACATGGGCTGGGGCGGCACCATGCTGGCCTATTCATCGAGGCCGCCTGATCCGGAACTGGTCGGGGATCGCTGGCGTGACATGTGGTTTGAGCGTCTGGCCATTGAGCCTCTGTTGGCAGCCAAGTGGTTGTCGCATCAGCACCGGGACGATTACTGGAAACATGGCTCTATCTGTGAAGACTACACGGCGATCAAGGCGGCTGTGCTGGCTGTCGGTGGTTGGGGTGACGCGTATTCCAATACTATTCCCCGCATGTTGTCCGGGCTCACCGCCCCCTGCAGGGGCATCACAGGGCCCTGGCATCACAAGTATCCGCATTTTGCCGTGCCGGAACCCCGCATGGGTTTCCTGCAGGAAGCGCTGCGTTGGTGGGATCACTGGCTGAAAGGCCATGATACCGGCGTCATGACAGACCCGCTGTACAGGGCCTACATGATGGACAGCGTGCGGCCACAGACTTCCTATCCCTATCGTGACGGACGCTGGATTGCTGAAGATCTCTGGCCATCGGATGGTATCGAGCAGCGGAAACTGGCGTTGAACAGTACAGGCGTATCGGCAAGCCCGGAGACAGGCGAAGCGGTTCTGAGCATCTGTTCGCCGCAGGATACGGGTCAGATGGGTGGCGAGTTTTGCGTTATCTGGCTGGGTGAGGAAATGCCCGGTGATCAGCGTCGGGACGATGACGGATCACTGGTGTTTGACACCGAGCCACTGAGCGAGCGCACGGAAATATTCGGCGCACCGGCCGTTGATCTGGTTGTTACATCGGACAGGCCACAGGCCAACGTGGCCGTGCGGATGTGTGACGTGGCCCCGGACGGCAGCTCGACGCTGGTCACATGGGGTGTGCTGAACCTGTGTCACCGGGATGATCATGAACACCCGAGCGCTCTGGTTCCGGGTGAGCGCTACAGCGTCCGTGTTCAGATGGATGATATCGCCTGGGCCTTCCCTGCCGGACACCGTATCCGGGTTGCTGTTTCCACGGCCTATTGGCCCATGATCTGGTCTTCGCCGGAGGCTGTTACACTGGGTGTGATTGCCGGGATCAGTACCATGACCCTGCCGGTTCGCGGCAGCAGGGACGAGATGCCACCGGAATTCCCACCGGCCGAAGCCGCACCGCCACAAAACACCGAAACTATCCGCAAAAGCAATCAGACCCGCCATGTGGAGAACAACCCGGATACCGGTGAATCGGTCCTGCGCATTCTGGATGATTTTGGCGAAACCCGCGATCTTGATACGGGGCTGACCACCGGCGAAACAGCACGCGAGACCTACCGCATACATCCGGACGACCCTTTGTGTGCCAGTGTGGACCTGCGCTGGACGGAGGTGCTCAGGCGCGAGGGCTGGGATATCCGAACGGAAACCTGTTCCGCGATGTACAGCGACGCGACAACGTTCTACGTCACCGGGCGCATCGAAGCCTACGAGAATGACACGCTGGTATTTGAAAAGGATTTTGACGAGAAAATCCTTCGTCAGTTCGTATAGTCAGAACCGGCTCAAATACCGGGCGGCCAGATCACTGCCGTTCCGTTTGTCCACGATCCCCAGAACCTGTAAGGTCAGATCAATTGAGTCGAAGACCTCATGGACGATGAGTGCCAGTTTAAGCAGCTTGTCGGTTGACGTGTTCTCATAGGTTCGGGGATCACGAATGAACAGGGCATCCCCCCACAAAGCCTGATTGATGCCGTAACTGGGATCATTGTTGGCGACCAGCGGCTTGAAGGGGCGGGTCGCAACACCCACAAAACAGTGAAACATGAAGCTGTTCTCGTGCAGGTATTTCTGGATGTCACCAAACAGAGGCTGATTCACATACATATCAACGAACTCTACTTCGGTGAACACAACGAGCGCCTGATCAAGGGCCGTGCGGGCACCCTGTAACACGTCCAGTTCGGAACCCTGTACATCCAGTTTGAGAAAATCCACATCGCCCAGATCGGGGATATCATCAAGACGCTTGGTCGATACCGGTGCGGTTCCTGTCGGCTGGAAGTTCACTTCCAGACCACCAAACAGGTCGAGGACCGCATAATTGGGAGCATAAAGCGAATTGCACAATGGTGAGCGAAACGTATGCAATGTTCCATCATTGCCATCACCGATGAAATAGGGATAACACCGGTTCCGGGTACCGGAGAAACCCGCATTCAGCGTGTCGCATGCAGCCTGATCGGGCTCGAATGCCGTCACACAGGCGCGACCGTTATCCATGAGCCGCTGGTACGGTTCTGTTAAGACCGCATCGGGGGCTGCACCCACATCAACCACGCTGACGGGCGTGCTGGTTTCAATCAGGTCGTAAATATGAAAATCAGGCATCTAGGTGTTAGCGCTTTCAAACGGCTCCGCCAGCAGACACAGGATTTCCCACATCATGGTTACACCAACCAGCGCCGTCATGCCTTCTGAGTCAAACGGCGGGGCCACTTCAACCACATCGCCACCAACCAGATTGCGACCACGCAGGCTGCGCAGGATCTTCTGTGATTCGTATGGGTTGAGGCCGCCGATCTCCGGCGTGCCCGTGCCCGGTGCATAGACCGGGTCCAGGCCGTCCACATCAAAACTGATGTAGGTTCGACCATCACCGATGACCCTGCCCACTTCCTCAATGACTTTATCCACGCCGAGATCGAAGTATTCCTCGATCTCGATAACCCGTATGCCCTGTTCCTTGGCCCAGTTGTTGTCGTTCTTGGTATAAAGCCCGCCGCGAATGCCGATCTGGACCGTGCGTTCAGGGTCCAGCAGGCCTTCTTCGATAGCCCGGCGGAAGGGTGTTCCATGGGTGTAGATGTTGTCACCGAAGTACCGGTCATTGGTATCCGAATGAGCGTCGATGTGGACCATGCCGACGGGATTATCCCTGGCGATGGCACGCATGATAGGCAGCGTAATCAGGTGATCACCACCCGCCGTCAGCGGCACCACGTTTGCCGCGTGCACAGCTTCATAAAACTTTGTGACCCGGTCCAGCGTATCCATAATGTCCAGCGGGTTAACGGGGGTATCGCCAAACTCGGCACATTTCGCGCATTCATAGGGGTTGATACGGGTTGTCGGATGAATAGCCCGCATGAGCGTGGACATATCGCGCATCTGACGCGGTCCGTGCCGAGCACCCGCCCGGTTGGTGGTACCGCCATCCCACGGCACGCCAATCAGCCCGATATCCGCTTCGTGCCAGTCGGCCTGCTCCAGCATGGGCAGGCGCATGAATGTGGGTACGCCTGCAAACCGCGGCAGCAGGATGGACGATATGGGGCGGAAGAAGTCCTTGTCTTTGGTCATGAATGGCGTCCTTGTGCGCTAATGCGTGGTCCGTGATGTACCGGTACTATCCGTATACCTCATCTGTCCAGGTGTTCTCCACGTAAAACGGCCCTGGGTTCTCGTGCAGTTGCTCATACTTGCATATTTCCGGTGTTTGTCCGAGCGGCGTTGAAACGCCATCCCGGAACGCCCACTCACCCCGGGTCGGAGCATCTTCCGCGCGCATATAGTTGTTAATCATGAAACGCCTGTTGTGCCCGGACGTATTGGGGCCAGACCCATGAAGTGTGAACAGCGTCCACAACACCAGATCGCCCGGTTCCAGTATGCACGCCACAGCATCTTCAGGAGACAGACCTGCCTGTGCAAGGTCTTCTGCATCCGACGAGCTGTTCATGATTGAGCGATCCTCGGACAGGCCCAGATAGCCGTTTTTGTGGCTGCCGGGAAACACCCTCAGACATCCGTTGTCGAGGTTCTGTGCATCGATAGCCAGGCCCGCGTTGACAGACGACGTTTCCAGATTGCTAAGCACGTCCGGGTTATCGCGGAACCGGATATCCTGATGATACCGGTAGAAAGTGTATTTGGCGCCCGGCGGTTTGAAGTGTAACTGATGCGCCAGTTGTTTGATGTTCCGACCCAGCAGAGGTTCCAGGATAGTCAGATAATTCGGATGTCGCCTGGCACCTTCCAGATACGCGTTGATCCAGGAAAACCAGTGCGCCTGAATGACAATGCGTTCCCTGCTGGCTGGATCTTCGATCACATCCAGCAGCAGGTTTCTGTCGCGGAATGTGGTGTGATGCTTCAGACCTTCCTGGTAGATTTCGTCCGAGGCACGTGAAATTTGTTCAATTTCTTCGGGTGGCATGAACCCGCGGATAATGGCGTAGCCCTCTTCACGTATCTGTTCCACGTGACCGTTATTCATCTGAAACCCCGAAAACCTCTCGCATCCAGGCTGTACTCTATAGGACGAGAGGTGTTTCGCAATCAGTCTTCAATGGCAACAAATGACAGGGCCTGTTTGGCTGTCCGCAGGGAATGTCGCCGCTTTAAGGGTGAGTGCAGGAAACGGTTGAGACCGGCCAGCAGGGTGGGCTTCCATGGCGCGTCGGCGTTGTTGTCAATCTCGTCACTGACTGCGGTAACTGTCTTGATCAGGTGCGCGGTGACGATGTATTCGAACTGGCTGTGGTCAAACAGGGAATCAAATGCCGTTGCCAGAAAATCTTCGGTATCGTCCACCTTCCAGTCCGCCAGATCGATAGAAGGATCCTGCGCTTCGCTGTTGCGCCCAAAGAAACAACACATCTGTAACAGGGCCGAGGGCCATAACTCAGGGAACTTCTGGGCCAGTTGGCGGGCGGCGTTGGCAAAGGTCACTTCGTGGGTCACGCTGAGCCAGGTGTGGTTATGGGCGATGGACTGGTCAGTCGCGTCCTGCACGTCCAGATCAAATTTCAGAAGACTGCGGGCGTTCATCTCAAGCAGAACGTCGTAGAGTTCAGCGGGTGCCTGTGACGCTTGTGCGGCCATCAACATGGCTTTTTTCGGGCCAA
This sequence comes from Rhodospirillales bacterium, assembly GCA_021775325.1. Taxonomy (GTDB): domain Bacteria; phylum Pseudomonadota; class Alphaproteobacteria; order Rhodospirillales; family Casp-alpha2; genus JABJGO01. The sequence continues at coordinate 15,425 of JAJFID010000256.1, read as the reverse complement.
GGCCATCGAAATCTTCAGGCGACACGGTTTTTTCCTGATTGGCTCCCCAGTTCTCAAGAATTGACGCATAGGAACGGAACTCGGGGATCAGGTCCTCCCGCCAGGACATCACCAGTCCACGGGTCAGCATCAACAACAGTGGTTCGACGACATCTTGTCCCAGGTGCTCGATGAGTTCGCCGGTCTTGAGCACGTAGATGGCACCATGGCCGAAATCCAGATAATGGGCCAGTGCGGCGCGGGCAAAGCCACGCTCCAGGTCAGACCAGTTCAGATTGTCTTCCAGCGCGCCACGCACATAGGCAATGGCTGTTTTTTCATCTTCCGCTTCCACCGCATCAACAAAACCGTCTTCGTTCCACGGGGTGACGGTGGTCGGGTAGGGGTACACCGGTTCGCGCTGACAATCCCAGGCGAAGTTGGCGACGATTTCATGGATGGGCATCAGCCGTGTGGCCTGATCATGGGCTCGGGTATTGCGAAGGTTCAACCAGTCCACGGCGGCCATAGGCGCGTGGGTTGTGCCGATACCGAATTCAAAACGATCATGGGTCCATTGAATGGTCTTGCGGACCGCATCCAGTGGATCACCGCCCGCTTTGTCCATTCGGGCTATTTCCCGGGCCATGCGGTCATACTCGTGTTTGTCGAAGGAATCATGAAGATTGTCCAGTGCATGGGCGATGCGTTCATGGGCCGGCGCATCTGCCACATCAAGCTGGATCATGCCGTTTTCGATGCGGACGGGGTATACGCGCAGCCGGTCGCCACCATAGGCGTTGTCGCCGGTGCGCAGATCAAACTTCCAGTTATGCCAGTTACAGGTCAGGGTGCATTCGCCACTGACGGTGCCTTCCTTCAGTGGATACCCCTCGTGTGGGCAGCGGTTGTTACAGGCATACACCGCGCCATCACGATCAAACAGGGCGATCTGTTTCGACCCGATCTTGACGATTTTCGATCCAGCTTCGCGCAGTGCCTGATACTCAATGGCATCCTGCCAGTCTGTCTGTTGCACAGTTTCGAGCATTTGTCTGATCTCCATTAATAAAGAAAAATCTTTATATAATATTTCCTTATTTGTTGAGTATGGCAAGATGTTTCTTTATAAACGTCCCATGAACGATTCTACGACAACTACCAACCCGGAGTCTGCTAAAAAGGCAAAAGGCAGCCGGGCGGTCATTGACGCCCTGAAAATGGACGGTCCGCTGACGGCGCAAGCCCTGTCCGAGCGCCTCGGTGTTACCGCCATGGCAGTCCGCCAGCACCTCTATGACATGGCGGAAAAAGGACTGGTCAGCTATGAAGAAAAGCGCGGCAGTGCCGGGCGTCCGTCCAAAATCTGGGCGTTGACGGATGGTGCCAACAGTTTTTTCCCGGATGGTCACGCTGATTTGGCCGTCGGTCTGATCCACACCGTACGTGCGGCATTTGGTGACGCGGGCATTGATCAGTTGATTGCGGTTCGTACCGGAACACAGATCAAGGCCTACAATCGCGTTATGGAGCGATGTGACGGTGTTGTGGAAAAGCTGGATGCCCTGGCCAGAATTCGAACCGACGAAGGATATATGGCGGATGTGCAGCAGGGCGACGACGCGTCGTTCACGTTTGTGGAACGCCATTGCCCGATCTGCTCTGCGGCGCAGGTATGCACGGGTTTGTGTGCGTCTGAGTTGTCCGTGTTTCAGCAGGTCCTGGGCCCCGATGTGGTTGTGGAACGTTCCGACCATATTCTGGCCGGGGCCACGCGGTGTGCGTATCGCATTTCACCCTCAGAAGATAAATAGAGCGGACCCGCTGTCATGTGGCTCCTGAAACTGCCGCTTATGTTTGCCTTACGCCAGAGCCGGTGGCTGGTGCGATTGTTCGCGATCGGTGCTGCGATGCTGACGTACAGGGTGTTACAGGGATTGGATGTTGTGCAGTTACCGGGCATGGAGCAACCCTATGAAGTTGGCTCCGTCGATCCGTATATCGCCGCTGCCCTTGTATATCTGGTGGTCAGTCGTGGCCTCAGGAAACTGACCTCCGGGATGGTTGGTCGTGTCGGCCAGGGGTTTGATCGTTTGCGCGGAGGCAAATAGCCCGTCCATGCAGGTTGACCTTTTCGATTTCGAGTTACCCGAACACTGCATCGCACAGGAACCGGCGCGACCCCGGGACACTGCGCGCCTGTTGCATGTGCCTTTGGATGGCGGCCTGTATGATCAGAGCGTCCGGGATTTACCGGATCTGTTGCGCGCCGGTGATATGCTGGTACTGAATAATACCAAAGTTATTCCGGCCAGATTGACCGGCCATCGCCAGCGACCCGGTGGACCACTGCCCGGCCCAAAAATCGAGATTACGTTACACAAGCGCGTCACACCAACCCAGTGGCAGGCCTTCGCCCGCCCCGCCAGAAAACTGGCAGATGACGACAGGCTCTGCTTTGCCGAAGACTTTGGCGCAACAGTCGTGTCCAAGGGTGATGGCGGAGAGGTCACATTGTTATTCGACGGTATGGCTTCTTCGTTACGGGATAATCTGGTTGCTCACGGGATTATGCCGCTGCCGCCCTATATTCGACGCCCGGCTGACGGCGATCAGCACGATGGCGAGGACTATCAGACAGTTTATGCGGCAACTGAGGGTGCCGTTGCGGCCCCGACGGCGGGTCTGCATTTTACCGACAACTTGTTGAAAGACCTGGAGGCCAGAGGCGTTTCCAGTACGTTTGTCACGCTCCACGTGGGTGCAGGCACCTTTCTGCCGGTGAAAGTCGACGATACCCGGGACCACCGGATGCACGCGGAGTGGGGGGAGATCACGCCGGAAACCGCTGACGCAGTCAACCAGACTCGACGGAATGGCGGGCGCATTGTGGCCGTGGGCACGACCGCGTTGCGTCTGCTGGAAAGCGCCGTGGATGATGCCGGGTCCATTCATCCCTTTTCTGACGAGACCGATATTTTTATCACGCCCGGTTACAGCATTAAGTCCGCTGATCTGCTCATGACCAATTTTCACCTGCCCCGATCCACATTGTACATGCTGGTGTGTGCATTCGCCGGTCAGTCGGTCATGCAGCGCGCCTACGATCACGCCATTAACACCGGCTACCGTTTCTATTCGTATGGAGATACGTCGCTGTTGGAGCGAAAAATTAACACTAATAATCAGTGAATTATAATATATCACTATTTTTATAAGTAATTCATTTTATTTTACTCAGATATGTGGTTTAACGTCTTCTGTCGTCTTTCTGGAGGGATTGGAGCGGCCACATGCCATTGGATATTGGAATACTGTCGGACGACGATCCGGCACAGGTATTGCACAATAAATACGGCCATCTTGCGGACCGCGAGTTGCTGGATGCCCTGATTCACGAAGCATTTCCTGGACGGATTGCGGTGTCGTCGTCGTTTGGTACCGAATCTGCCGTATTGCTGCATGAAATCGCCCAGGTCGCACCGGATACGCCTGTGCTGTTCCTGGATACAGGCATGTTGTTCGCCCAGACGATTCAGTACGAGCGCAAGCTCCGTGAACATCTGGGTTTGCGGGATGTCCGGGTGATCCGGCCTGATCCGGATTATATTGAGGCTTATGATCCAGACCGCGCGCTCAATCATCGTGACCCGGATGCCTGCTGTCATATGCGTAAGGTCTTACCCATGGAACATGCGTTGGAGCCTTTTGATGCCTGGATTACCGGTCGCAAGCGGGCTCATGGCGGCGGACGTGCGCAGTTGCCAGTCATCGAACACGACGGTAAACATTTCAAAATAAACCCCATGGCAGCGTGGTCGGCAGACCGTGTTCAGGCCGCTTTTACAGAGCATGATCTGCCCCGGCACCCGCTGGAAGAGCTTGGATATACCTCGGTGGGATGTTATCCCTGCACCGGATTGCCCACCACAATCGGCGATATGCGCAGCGGTCGCTGGTCCGGTCAGGACAAGACCGAGTGCGGCATTCATAAAGCGCCCTGGGCTGGACAAGGGATTTAATACGGGGTTCGATCTGTATGCGACTGCACGGCTTGCACTGGAACGCGAAGACGTCTATCCAGAGCGATGACGACGCAGCGGAGAGCCCTGAACCCGTGTCAGGAATAAAGTTCAAACTCGGAAATACAGACGGCATGGCGCGGCGTGGCGACATCACCACGGCGCACGGGGTCATTCAGACCCCGGCATTCATGCCCGTGGGCACAGCGGCCACGGTGAAGACAATGCGTCCTGAGTCCGTGCGCGAAACCGGCGCGGAGATCATTCTCGGCAATACCTATCACCTCATGCTGCGCCCCGGTGCCGAGCGGATAGCCGCCCTTGGCGGCCTGCACACGTTCATGAACTGGTCCGGTCCCATTTTGACGGACTCAGGCGGTTTTCAGGTCATGTCGCTGTCGGAGTTGCGCAAGATTACCGAAGACGGTGTGCGGTTTCGCTCGCACATTGATGGTTCCTACCACGACCTGTCGCCGGAACGGTCGGTGGAGATACAATGTCTGCTGGATTCCAATATCACCATGGTGCTGGATGAATGCACGCCTTTCCCGGCGACCGAACAGCAGGCTGCTGACTCCATGCGACTGTCCATGCGCTGGGCCGAACGCTCGAAAACGGCTTTCCAGACCCGTGACGGATATGGTCTGTTCGGGATCGTGCAGGGCGGCGTGTATCCTGATTTACGGGCCGAATCTTCCCGCGCGCTCAGTGATATCGGGTTCGATGGTTATGCCGTTGGTGGCCTGGCAGTGGGCGAGGGACAGGAGGCCATGTTTGCGACGCTGGATGTGACGACGCCAGCGCTACCTGCTGACCGTCCACGTTACCTTATGGGTGTGGGCAAGCCGGAAGATCTGGTCGGTGCTGTAGCGCGCGGTATTGATATGTTTGACTGTGTGCTGCCGACGCGGTCGGGCCGGACAGGGCAGGCGTTTACGCGGCGCGGACAAATCAATATCCGCAATGCCCGTCACAAGGACGACCCCCGGCCACTGGACGAAGAATGCACATGTCCGGCCTGTAAGGACTACAGCCGAGCCTACCTGCACCATCTCGCAACCTCCAAGGAGGTCCTGGGTCTGATGCTGTTGAGCTGGCACAACCTGCATTATTACCAGCAGCTTATGTCCGGGATTCGGGGCGCGATTGAGGCTGGAAGTTACGCGGACTTCATGGCGGCGTTCGACGCGGAATACAACGGTGGAGATATTCCGCTCGGCGATTGAACCAAGGTTGACAGCAGAATCTGGGCCACTGGTCGAGAAAGTCAGGCTACGAGGCTTGCGTCAGGACCGATGTGCGCCATTCACCAGTATTCGGTTGCGGTGGCTCGTGTAGTACCGGGGTAGCGTTTGGAATATCAGACTCCTCCCCAAGTCTGGCGTAATTCTGTACTGCCCAATACACGCCACCATGCGATACAATCATCACCGGGCCTGGTCTTTTCAATGCCAGATTGATTCCTCGTAATGCCCGTTCAATAAAGATTTCATATGTTTCCGCACCAGCCGGATTCGCATATCCGGATTTCCAGTCTGTAAACCAGCGTCCCTTTGTGTCGCCTTCCCTGTTACCCCACGAACACTCACTCAGATCCTCGATTATTTCCAGATTGCAGCGCCTTGAACCCTGTATCATTTTAGCCGTATCAAGAGCCCGCTTGAGCGGACTTGTGCAAATTGTCACGATATCCAGGTCGCAAGCGATCTTGCTCGCCCGTTTAGCCTGTTCAATTCCGGTTGCATTGAGTGGTACGTCCATCTGGCCCTGGGCCCGGTGGTCTTTGTTCCAGTCAGTTTCGCCATGCCGGAGGAAATAGAAAATAGACCTTCTAAGCATTATCGGGATGACCGATCGCAAAATCGTTGCGACCTGTTTTGTCCTCGCCCCGCAACTGAAACAGGGCCCGTCCCGAATAGTCGTGCGTGGCGTTGTCGCTGTCCGCACCCTTCATGTGATTGAAATACGAGGTGCCCGGCATGATACGCAGCACGAGGGCTGCACGCCGGTGGGGCGTGGTGTTGGCCCGTGAGCCATGCACCATGAACACATCGTGCAACGATATCTGCCCTGCTTCCAATGTCACATCCACGGCCCGATCCTCGTCGACCCATTCCGCATCGATCTGCTGGTACAGGGTCAGGTCTTCCCGTTCATTCCAATGATGGGGAAAGACGCGGCGTTCTTTGTGCGAGCCGGGCAGATACCGCATGCATCCGTTTTCAGGCGTGGCATCGTCTATGGCGACCCATACGGTGGTCGTGGCCATGGGCTCGATGGGGTAATAATCGGCGTCCTGGTGCCACGGCGTGGCTTTGCCCACTATGGGTGGTTTGCCAAACAGCGTGGTGCCCCACAGGATCAGGTCATCACCGGCAACCTGTGAGACCATATCCAGAATTTCATCGTTGCGGGCAAAGTCCATCCACACCAGATCACCCTTGAGCCCCTGAGCGCCCGGCTTGCTAAGATGCGGGCCGAGCATGAAATCCGGATTGACGCCCGGCGTGTTCGAATTCTGATCAACCATGCGATCATAGGCCTTGCGCAAGGCGTATAGCACATCGTCGGGCAGCCGGTAATCGGGCATGACAAAACCATCCCGATGGTAGGCCTGGATTTCGCTGTCTGTCAGTGTTGTCTTGCGCACGCTGTTCGTCCTGTTTTTATGAATGATGCACACTATCACCAAGGTCTGGCGGGTATCAATAAATGTGGACCGGAAAGAGGTGGTGCGGTATGCATGGGCCATGAGCGATACAATTTATGAGAATCTGAGCCAGTTGGGTGGCAGTGGCGAACTGCCCGCATCACCAGAACAGGCTGTGTTGGAAAGTGTGCCCAACCCGCAACAGGGTGTGGGTTATCTGGTACGGTTTACCTGCCCGGAGTTTACGTCGGTCTGTCCGGTTACGGGTCAGCCGGATTTTGCCCACCTGATGATTGATTACGTGCCTGATGCCACCATTGTGGAAAGCAAGTCGCTCAAGCTGTATCTGGCCAGTTTCCGCAATCATGCGGCTTTCCATGAAGACTGTACCGTGGGTATTGCCAGACGGCTGGTGGATACCCTGGCACCGGTCTGGCTGCGCATTGGTGGGTACTGGTACCCGCGCGGCGGTATTCCTATTGATGTGTTTTATCAGACCGGCAAGCCGCCAGCAGACGTGTGGATTCCCGATCAGGGCGTCGCACCCTATCGGGGGCGTGGTTAGGTTTTAACAGTTCTGTGCTTTGCCTCACGAAAACATGAGATCCAGACAGCGTTGCAGGGCGTTTTCATCCGGCTCGTTTTTCCAGAACTTGGTTCTCACATCAATTGCCGTGCAACGGCCCCCGCTCAGCACAAAATTCCACGGTGTCAGATCGTCATGCCATTGCTCAAGCATGGCATTGGCTGAAATGATCTGATCACGAACGTTTGTCGGCCAGCAGCCGTTCAGCAGCTTCCAGTTCCACAAATTCATACCCGGAACAAACGCCCGCTGCTCAACGGTGGGGGTTTTCCCCATGTGGTGTATCTCGACAGTTTTTTCGTTGAAATCGGAAGAAAAAGTTACCTCGCCTAACGGCGGCGCACCGCGTTCTTCGGCGTCAATTGTTTGCTGCACAATCGAGTTGGGCCCGGAATGAAACAGCATCATGAATCGTTTGGCATCGGAGACATGACTGTCGCTCTGGTGGATCAGATCATGATCTTTCGCCGACAGCAACGCGTACAGATCGTCATGCATTTGCGGGTTCAGGGCGTTGCTGTCACCAGCCCCCGGGGTCTCGATAATCACGTGATCGCCCAAGGCAAACAGGGATTCGACAGCCGTCTGCCAGTCGGGGATGTGGTGCAACACATTCAGGGCCATAACCACATCAATGTTTTCGCACCGCGATAAGGCCTGAAGCTGGCTGCCGCTGATATGCGTGTTCAGCATGATGACGTTGGATAGCTCGTTCAGCTGGCACAGTTCAAACAGCTGGCTTTTGTTTTCGACCATGATGACGGTGGCATGGGGAAAGTCTTCGGCTATGCGGAAACTGAAGTAGCCCATGTTCGCGCCGATATCCAGAATGCTGAACGGGCGGTTGTAATTTTCAAGAAACGTCCTGATGGGCTCATACCGCGACGCACATTCGCGTTGAAATTCCTCGCCCTGGGCTTTCCCCTTAATCCACGTTTCCTGATACCGTATCAATGGCGTATTCCTCTGCTGGCATGACCGGCCTGATCATAACCTCAAACGGTTAATGTTGTCTTCCGGGCGCTTGATAACACGGTTTTAGAACCCGAGTCGTTGACCACCATGCACACTCATTCTCGATGGTAATCGCGGCAACACCTTGTCTGAATCCACGTATCCGGTCGGGATCGCGTGAACACCATACCGCCGGGTTCCCTCGCTGGCGGGGGCATCGTAAACTGTTGATATTTCGCCAAACCCGACGACGCCCAGCATATCAAGCAGACAACGCTCGTTGGGCGACCACCAGTTCGACGGGTTGTTACCCAGTTCCCGGCCGGGATAAAAAAGCATCACGGGTTTATCCGGAGATTCCGTGTTGATAACGGTTTCCAGAATAAGCAGCTTGGTGACGGTTTTGCGCATCCTGAACAGCAGCGAGAGAACGTTCTCCACGTGGTACAACACACCCGCACACAGCACGATGTCAAAGTTCGGAAGTTCCCAGAATTTTTCGGAAAAGACGTCCATCTGGATAAAGCTGAAATCATGGGCCGCGAGATTGTCGTGCAGCGCGTCCGAGGTGCAGAGATCCAGTCCCACAACTTTGGAAGCGCCGCGCTTTACGGCCTCGACGCAGGCCGCTCCTTCCCAGCATCCAATGTCCAGAAAAGACAAACCTGACATGTCTTCAGGTAGATTCAGAACCTGCCATTTTTCAGCCATTCCCGGTTATTCCTTCATCAAATTAGTTTGTGGCGCTTAACCTGACCAGAACCGGGCCCGGTCGGCGACGGGGTCTGTCGCGGCGACATTCTTGCTGTCGGGCCCTTTCAGATGCTCCATATAATCCTTCAGAAGGCAGTAGTTCCAGGGGTGGCTTTCTGAAGTCCCGGCACCGGACAGGTTCTTGTAGGCAATGCCTTCGGTTTTCTCAAATATTTCACGCGTTGCGTCGATAATCATACAGTCGTGCCATTGTGGCAGCAAAAACAGATCACCGTTCAGGTACTGGGTCGCCAGTTGGTTCATGAATGTGTCGTGGATCCGGTTACGGCGGTTAAACACCATGAACCCGCATTCGCTGTAGGTATCATCCCGCCCCAGATAACTGAGATGACCTTCCCCGGGACTTGCGAACTCATAAAAGGCGTCGTCGATTTTGGTGTGGGATAGGGTATCGCCGTCAATCCAGATCAGTTCATCACAATCGTAATGCCGTGACACACCAAATATGGAAAACACCTTGTGGGAGAACCGGATAGCGTCAAGCCTGAATTCGTAGTGTTGCTCGACATTGAACCCGGTGCCCTGCTGAATGAGCTTGATCGACCGTCCATTGGCTTTGGGAAAACCGGCAAACTTCGTCTTGAAAAGCACCCCTTCCGGCGCGATCTCCGCGTAGTCATGAAAGATAACCCTGTCACTTGACGCAATTGGCAGTGGATCTTCGGATACCACAACAAGACGCACATCCTCAGGCCAGAATTCTTTGAATGACGATATCATGCGCTCGCCGTAGGTCAGGAATCCTTTGGCGTTGAATGACGTGACGACAACACGGTTCAATTCAAGGTTCTCCTGGCGCGATAACGATCTGTGCGACGCACCGTCAGGGTCTAAACAAAAGTAGCGAATCACTACCTTCCAATACTGCTAATTCTGGAACTCTGGCGCAATACATTTGGTGGTTGCCGCTCATGCCCTTTCTGGCCAGATGCTAGAACATGCTCTTCAGATCAGATGAAAACGTCGGGAAGGCGAACATATCATCTTTCAGCGTGCTGGCCGGGATACCGTGGCGCATGGCCATGGCGAAGTAATGGATCAGGTCTTCGGCGTGATGACCGACCATATGGGCACCGACAATCCTGTCTTCATCTTCATCCACCAATACCTTTGAGAATGCGACAGTTTCCGCATAGGTCTTGCCTGAGAACCAGCCGGTCATGTCACTGGTGGTGACGTTGACGTTGAGGCCTTTTTCCTGTGCCTCGGCTTCGGTCAGGCCAACCGTACTCAGTGCCGGTACCGTATAGATACCGCTGGGGATGACGCTGTAGTCCGGTTTGACAGTCGGACCATTGACGATGTTCTGGCCGACAATGCGCCCTTCATAGGTGGCAACGGGTGAAAGCTGCGGTGAGGTCACTAACGCATCGCCACAGACCCAGACGGACGGGTTGGATGTGGACCGCAGGTATTCGTCCACCTCAACGGCAATGCGGTCGTGTTTAACATTACCGGCGTCCAGATCCAGCGTATCAACGTTGGCAACACGACCCGCGCCGTTGACGACCCGGTCCGCATCGACGGTTAACGCCTGACCGTCGTGCTCGTAGGCAACACGAAGTTTTCCGTCCACCTGTGTCACTTCTTTGACCTGGACACCTGTTTTGACGATAACGCCGATCCGTTCGCTTTCGGTCTGCACGGCGGCGACGGCGTCGGCTTCCACACGCGGCAAAAGGCGGGGCATCACCTCGAGTATGGTGACTTTGCTTCCCGCCCGCGCATAGACGTGGCTGAACTCCATGGCAATAACACCGCCGCCAATGAACACGATCTCATGGGGTTGGGTTTCTTCGGACAGAACCTCATCGGATGTGATCATGTGCTCGGCACCCGGTATGGGCAACGGGCGCGGCTTCGAGCCCGTGGCGATAACAATATTGTCACCGTGCAGAACCGTGCCGTTGACCTCGACCGAATTGGGGCCGACAAATCTGGCGGAACCCCGGTAGACATCACCGCGTTTTTCCGCCAGTCCCGCCATGGCATCGGGGATATGGCTGACCATGTCTTTTTCGCGTTTGATCAGTTTGGTCCAGTCAAGTTTGGGTTCGCTGACCGATATGCCGTGAATGCTGGCAGTTTCAATCTCATGCAGGGCATGGGCGGCGGCCACCAGAAATTTTTTGGGTGTGCAACCGCGATTGGGGCAGGTGCCGCCAAAATCCCATTCCTCTATAAAGGCGACGGTCTTGCCAGCTTCGTGGGCGATGGCCGAAACACCAAACCCGGCGTTGCCGCCACCCAGGATGATCACATCATATTTGTCAGTCATAATTGCCTACCTTTTCAAAACGTACGTACGGACGCCGCACATGGCGGTGATGGTTGTTAGTTGAACTATATGCGGTTCTGGTCTGTGGCGCATGCCTCGAGGCTGGTGGCGGTCAGCCACACTGATACGGCCAGCAATACCAGATCCTTGAGCAAAAACTGTCCCGGCATAACCGATATGACCGGGAACCCGCCGGCACTGGCTTCGATGACACCCGGTGTGGTGAACATGAAACTCAGCGTTACCACGAATGTCGCACTGGCCATAAGGCCGCCCAGCACAGCGGGTCGTGCCGAGTAGGCATGGATCGCGATCAGGGCGGCAGCCGTGATTTCCGTGATGCCGATCATGTTGGAAAATCCGCGCACGCCCAGAATCTCATGGAGCCAGGCCAACATGGGTGAGTTGACCGCCAGTCCGGCGATGGCGTTGGCCTCATGGGCGGTGAACTTGAGTGAGCCGAACCACAGGATAACGATGACCATGGCGAAACGGATCGCCGTTTCGGAACTCCGTCGAACCGAGGCGCTGATGGCAGCGGCATTGAGTGATGTCTGCGCGAGGGCGGAGGATTGAGTGTTCATAACATTGATTCCTTCAAAAATCAGGTCCGCCGCTATTTTGGGTCGACGGCTTTCAGGATGGGGTAATACTGGATGAAAACCATGTCGTAGTCGGCGGCGGCCTCGTGACAGGCGGCGCAGGCATCCGTGGGGAAAGCCTTGGCAACATCGGCGTAGGGCAGTTCATGGCCAAAGCTGTAATAGGTCCAGCCGCCGGGCTCATCGGGAAAACGTTCGGTATCTTTCACTGTGAACTCAAGGCCCTGGAAATCACCCTGGAAATAACCACTGCCGCTGACGGCTTCGGTATCACCCACACTAAGCAATTCCTTGGCGATCATGGTGCCGTTTGGAAATTGGCCGGTATTAACAAAATGCGCGTAAGCCACCGGCTCGATGTACACATTGTGAAATTCCGGAAACGACGCGTGACCGTCGTTCAGTTCATTGGGTGTCAGCGGCGCACCGATAAACACCCACTGACGCCAGCCATCCGCCCGGATCAACTGCCCCTGATCGTCATAGCGCGGTCCGGGGATGCGGTCTTCCGCGTGTGATGTTCCCATCAGAACGAGCAGAACCAGCAACCCTGCGGTGAGGGCCATAAGCCTTTTCATGGTGGTCAGGTTAATCCGTGTGAACATTGTCTCGTCCTTCCGTTGGATGATGGGGCCTTTGTCTGACTAACGGAGGGCACTATGGCGTATGAATGGGTATAAATAGAAATACCGTTGTTTTATGATTTCGATGCATTATGGTTATGGCTGAGAGGACAAAACGTGGAATTTAACCAAATCCGATACTTTCTGGCGGCGTCTGACTCCCTGAACTTCACCAGGGCCGCGGAACGCTGTAACGTCTCGCAGCCTGCGCTGACCCGTGCCGTTCAAAAGCTGGAAGACGAACTGGGCGGGCCGTTGTTCCGGCGTGAACGCAATCGCACGCACCTGACTGATCTGGGCAAGGTCATGCGCGAGCATCTGGGCCGGGTTGATGCGACCAGCCAGGACGCGTTGATTGCGGCACGCAAGGTATTGAATCTGGATAAAGCGCCTTTGAATGTGGGCATTATGTGCACCATCGGGCCCGCCCAGATGGTTTCGTTCCTGTCGGAATTCCAGTTGCATCAGCCCGGTATAGAGCTGTCGCTGCACGACGTGACACCCTGTACCATGACCGAGAGCCTGCTGTCCGGTGATCTGGACTGCGCGTTACTGGGTTTGCCCGGACCCATGCATGACCGGTTCGATACCATCAAACTGTATGACGAACGAATGGTTACGATCTTTCCACCCGATCATCGGTATGCGGCCATGAATGCGGTACCACTTAAGGAACTGGCCGGGGAGAATTATCTTGATCGGCTGAACTGTGAATTCCGTACAACATTCTTTGCCCTGCTTGCGGAACATGACGTCGACATATCCGTACGCTACAAGAGCGAGCGTGAAGACTGGATTCAGAACATGGTCGTGCAGGGTATGGGCATCTGTCTGATCCCGGAGTACTCGATCACCATGGATAAACTGCGCTGCCGCCCGGTCATTGATCCTGAAATCACCCGGCATGTGGAACTGGTGACGGTGGCGGGCCATCGTCGATCACCGGCCCTGCAGGCGTTTGTCAAATCCGCCACCACGTACACGTGGCCAGCATGATCGCCGGGCACGATATCTCACCCAAGTGGCCTTTGGCCGCTCAACCACCCTGTTTCGGAGCGCGGCCTTGTATCTCCTGATTCCTGCATTTGCGGCGGTTCTGGCTGGTGTCATCGGGTTCGCTGCCCATCGGGCCAGCCTGTGTTCGGTTCGCGCCGTGGAAGAGGTCCTGACCACGCGCCGCGCGTTCATGCTGGTGAGTTTCATCAAGACCGCCATGTGGGTTGTGGGCGCAACACTGCTCATCACATGGCTGGTCCCCGTTAGCCTTGTGCCTGTGAGCGGCTGGAAACTGTCTGCTTTCACGCTGCTTGGCGGGTTCATGTTCGGGGTGGGGGCCACGATTAACGGCGGCTGTGCGTTCTCCACGCTGACCAGACTGGGCAGCGGCAATATGGGCATGATTGTCTCGCTGACCGGATTCGTAACAGGCGCTGGTGTTTACGGTGCCATCAGCGCGGCAGGATTGGTCGAACCCGCGACCGCAACGCCTGCGGTACTGTCCACGCACGGGATCTGGCGGACGCCTGTGACCATCGTGCTGGCGATCTGGATGATGCTGGAACTGGCAAGACTGGTGCGCTCTGTTGGTATGCGTGGCTGGAAAGACCGTGCGTTGGCGTCACGTTACCGCATGTCGACGGCGGCCGTGCTGATGGGTCTCAGTAATGCGGTGCTGTACATATCTGTCGGTGCCTGGACCTATACCCAACTGCTGAGCAGGACGGCGCAACACGCGATCTTTGGAGATCCCCCGGCAGCTATCCTGATGTGGGTCTTGTTCGCGGCGCTGCTGCTTGGTGTTGGCCTGTCCGCGCGTCAGAGTGCGCGTTTTCACTGGTCATGGCGTCCGACCCGGGGGTGGGTCGGTTATGGTGCAGGCGGCATCATGATGGGTTTTGGTGCCGCTATGATACCCGGCGGCAACGATGTACTTATCCTGAACGGCATCCCGTCCCTGTCACCCCATGCCCTGCCTGCGTTTGTGGCTATGCTGATCGGCATTGCCATATCCCTGACGGGCATGCGCGCCCTCGGCGCGGATATCCCGCGCATTGACTGCGGCAACGATATTTGCGAGGCGGGAACAGACGCGTAATCTGTCTGATGTCTGATGTATGGTGTTTGGCAGTAACCCATAACAGATCGTTGCGTCATTCGGGATCAGGGCGATAGCGCAGCAGTTGGGACCGGTTCAGCAGTTGTCCCCAATCGTCATCAAACGGATGAATGAAATCAGATGTGCCGCTGTCATTGACCATACTGCGCTGATCATTGTGCCAGCCAAAAATGCCACCCCTGAGATTAAACACGTCAACGGCACCCATGGTCTCCAGATCCGATTGTAAACGCGCCGCCATGCCTGAGCTTCTGACGCCGACCGAACAATAAAACACGACCGTGCGGCCCATGATCTTATCGCCGAAATCGCGGCGAAATTGCGCCCGGGATGTTTGCGGAGAAAGAACAAACGCATCAGGCAGCCGACTGACGTTGTATTCATCGGCTTCGCGCACATCAAAGATAATCAGCGCGTCGCTCCCCAACATTGGTGCCAGGCGTTCCGGTTCCAGGTGCCTGACATCCGGAAATTTGACAACAATATCGGTATGAACAGTTTCAAGGCTGGCAGGAGCCGCCCAGACAAGGTTCGAAGCCAGACACAGAACGATGACCAGCATGGACGAAATCCTGAATAAACATGCTATGGACTTGCTCAATGATCATTCCTGAAAAGTGCCAATTGTGCGGTTCGTTCAGTATATACCTATTTCAGGTTCGTGGTATTGAGTTCTGCGCCTGCTTTTGGGAAGACAGCGGACGTGCTTTATGGGCACCAAACATTTCTGTGGATGACCCTATGCGGACATAACGTGACGCTTCAGACCCACCCGAGTTGCTTCAGCGTATGTCCGTCGTTCCAAATCTTGGTCATGTGGCTGATTTTGTCGCCATTGAAC
>JAJFID010000255.1 GCA_021775325.1 Rhodospirillales bacterium | reverse complement strand
CCATGCACGTCCCGGCGGGACAGATGATTGGTATCGCCGGGCCATCAGGTTCCGGCAAAAGCACGCTGACCAAACTGGTGCAGCGTCTATACCTGCCGGAAAGTGGACGCGTACTGGTGGATGGGGTAGATCTGGCGACCGTCGATCCAAGCTGGCTGCGCCGCCAGATTGGCGTGGTCCTGCAGGAAAACATCCTGTTCAACCGCTCAGTCAGGGATAACATCGCGCTGGCCGACCCCTCCATGCCTCTGGAGCGGGCCATGGAAGCGGCCAAGCTGGCTGGTGCCCATGAGTTCATTGCCGAGTTACCTGAAGGTTACGACACCATCATCGAAGAACGCGGCGGCAGCCTGTCGGGTGGCCAGCGCCAGCGCATTGCCATCGCCCGTGCCCTGGTGACGTCGCCCCGCATTCTTATTTTTGATGAAGCCACGTCGGCACTGGACTACGAAAGTGAGCAGGCCGTGCAGGCCAACATGCGCGAGATATCAAAGGACCGCACAGTGTTTGTGATCGCTCACCGGCTGTCCACCATCCGCGAATGCGATCGCATTGTTACGGTGGAGGCCGGTGAGATCATTGAGGATGGAACCCATGAGAGCCTATTGGCAACGGGTGGACGATACAGCAGATTGTGGCAGGCCCAGATGGACGGCCTGCCAGACAGTGTCGAAGAAATGGATAAGCCGTCTCGTCTCTCGTCAACAGTTCCGGTAGCGGAGCAACAGGTATGACTGCTCTTGATACTGCCCGCCACCACTGGGAAGTCCTGATTCAGGCCTGGCGTGACGATCGCGAGACCCGTGCTGCGGCCAAGGACACAAAAACGCCAGGCCGCGATGAACTGAGCTTCCTGCCTGCTGCGCTTGAAGTTATCGAAACACCCGCATCACCGTTGGGGCGCGTTGTAGCCGTGACCATCATGGCATTCTTTCTTATTGCCATTGTGTGGTCCGTGTTTGGCAGGATGGATGTGATTGCGGTCGCTCAGGGCCGTATTATCCCGGTAGACCGGGTCAAGCTGATTCAGCCCCGCGATAACGGCACCATTCGTGCGATTCATGTGAGCGAGGGGCAACATGTGGAAGCGGGCGACTTGCTGGTGGAACTGGATCCTACCGAGACCGAAGCTGATTCCGATCGTCTGCAGGCTGATCTGGTCGGTGCTCGCATTGAGATGGAACGACTGGATGCTCTTTTGCAGGACGATCCGGTGGCAGCCTTTGTTCCACCCCCCGATACTCCACCAACGTTAGCCGCCCTTAACTGGGATCTTATGCGTAGTCAGATGGCGGAGCGAGCTGCGCGTATGGCGTCACTGGACAGCAATATCGAGAAGGCTCGTTCGGAAGCGTCGACTGTACTGGGCGAGGTCGAACATCTGGAGGGACTGGTCCCCCGTTTGCGGGAGCGCGTCGAGGCTCGTCGTGACCTCATGAACAAGGGCATTATTCCCAAACTGGATTTCCAGGAGGAAGAAGACGAGTTGATCGACTACGAGGGACGCCTGGTGGTGGAGCAGCGGCGCTATACGGAATCGCGGGCCGCTTTGCATAGTGCTGTCAAACAACGGGAGCATGCCATCACCGAGTTCGAGCGTGATATTCATACCCAGCTCAATGAGGCGCAATTGCGACTATCGGCTATCGAGCAGGAAATCATCAAGGCCATGGACCGCGACCAGCGTCAGATATTGAGGGCTCCTGTGGCCGGCACCGTCCAGGGGCTTGCGGTGCATACTGTCGGGGGCGTGGTAACTGCCGCTCAACAACTGATGGTTATCGTGCCTCAGGACTCGCCGCTAGAGATTGAAATTATGGTATTGAACAAGGACTCCGGTTTTATCCGCGCGGGCCAGCCAGCCGAGATCAAGGTTGAGAGCTTCCCCTTCACCAAGTACGGCACCATTGATGCAGAAGTGATCCAGGTGTCGGCTGATGCCACCGAGGACGAGCAGATGGGCCTCGTCTATCCTGCCCGAATAGCCATGGCAAGAACCACCATTCAGGCAGACGGGCGCACGATCAACCTGGGCCCCGGAATGTCTGTAACGGTCGAGATCAAGACCGGTAAGCGCCGCCTCATTGAGTACATCCTGGCACCACTACAACGCTACACGGACGAGAGCTTGCGGGAGCGGTGAACCGCACGCAATCATTACAATGGTTTCGCCTCCAACTTCGCTAAGACATTTCTCGTTGTGGAATCAAGGTGATTGCATAAGTTTGGCATGCTTTCTAACCTTGCAGCATTCGCGCGGTTAAAGAGGATTTCTCATCATGGATTCCGTCAATGATCAAAACGCTCCCCTTTCTGCACTGGAGACAGACTGGACAACGGAAAGTATCGTGCAACGCCGAGACCGGTTTTATGCAGCGTCGCAACGTGCATTCGTTCCTTACAAAAATCCACTGATCCTGAAGCGGGGGCAGGGCCAGTATCTGTGGGATGAGTGCGACAACAAGTATTTGGACATGCTGGGTATGAATTTGTGCATCTCGGTGGGGCATGCACACCCCACCGTTGTTCAGGCGGTCAAAGACCAGGTAGAACAGCTACCCCACTGTACAACCATGTTCTATCACCCTGTGCCTGCCCATTTCGCAGAAGAACTGACGGCGACCATGCCTCAAGGTGAGGATTGGGTTGTGCATTTCATGAACAGCGGTGCCGAGGCAGCCGACCTGGCTCTGCTGATGGCGCGAAGCTATACAGGTAATGTGGATTTTCTTGCCCTGCAGAATGGCTATCATGGCGCTACATTTGGTGCTCAATCTCTCACCGGCATTAGTGGGTTCAGGCACAACGTGCCGCTGATGGGCGGCATCCACCATGTGCCGAACCCGGACGCGTACCGCGGCATGCATGGAGATAACCCACAGGCTTATCTGGACGAACTGGACCGGGCCATCAAAACCAGCACCCCCGGCCATCTGGCGGGTATGATTATTGAGCCCATACAGGGTTACGGTGGCATCGTCAGTATGCCTGACGCATACATACGCGGCTCGTTCGAACGTGTGCGTGCCGCCGGTGGGGTTTGCGTTGTTGATGAGGTTCAATCAGGTTTTACGAGAACCGGCGACAATTATTGGGCGTTTGAGCACGCTGACG
>JAJFID010000254.1 GCA_021775325.1 Rhodospirillales bacterium | reverse complement strand
CCCGGACCACCATGAGAGGGGCCTTGATGCCGCGTTCATCCATCAGGCCCTGTACAGACAGGATCAATCCCTGAAGCAACGGGATCAACCTCGCGTTGATCAGGGTTGTCAACGCGCGTCGCGGTGCGTCCAGGCTGGATGTCAGTTCATGAGAACACGTTACGGGTAGGCCTGATATGTCACGAACAATGTCGCGTACCCGGTTTTCGTGATCCGGGTTCCTGACCGAAAAATAACCGGCGACGGCAAACGCCTGTACCGAGGAACTGTATTTTTCAACCGCGGCCGTGACAGCCGCTTCATCCAGCGGGGCATTCTCTTTACCGGTACCGGAGTGCCCGCCGCCCACAAAGGCGACCGGACCATCGCCCACCAGGACGCCCAGCCCCGCCCGGCCCAGCGCACGCTCATCCTGACCGATCATGATCAGTGCCGCCGGTGTTGCATGGGCTTCAACCATGGCGTTGGTCGCCAGAGTCGTCGATACGGACACCAGACGTGCCTCGTTGACCTTGTCCGCCGGCAATGCACTGAGCGCCTTGCCCAGACCAATGGAAAGATCAGCCTTGGTGGTCAACGATTTGGCAGAAGCGAGCACGCCGGCATCTTCGTCATAGATGACAGCATCGGTGTAAGTACCGCCTGTATCAAACCCGAGCAGGATTGCCATCGTCGATTACTCCCGTGCAATACCAAAACATGGCGGTATTGTTGTTGGCCCAGAGTCCTTATAGCGACGTGTATTGTTCGCGACCAGCATGAATGCGACCATGGAAATTATAGGCAATAACACCCGATAACCATACGTTCAGGACAAAGCAATGGTGGATAAACACGTACTACCCGGAGAGAGTAAAACTGCCGTCGTAACCGGCGCCACGCGTGGCATTGGTCGTGCCATCGCCACGGCATTGCTGGAACGCGGATACCGGGTTGTCGCCACTGGTCGGGACTCTGCCATGCTGAGCGATTTGTCATCCAGCGGTGATGACAGGGTACTGCCCTTGTCGCTTGATCTTGCCGATGAAAGCCAAACTGCGACGTTTGTTGAGGAACTGCCGGAAGCCTGGCGCCAAATCGATGTTCTGATTAATAACGCCGGTCACGATGTGGGGGGCAGACAACTGTTTCATGAAGGTTCGGCACAGGAATGGGACGACATCATCGAAATAAACGTCAAGGCGCTCATGCGCATGACCCGGGCCGTTATGCCGGGGATGGTCGCGCGGGGGCAGGGGCATGTCATCAATATGGGGTCCGTATCCGGGCTGTACACCTACGCTGGCGGAACGGCCTACAACGCGTCGAAGTTTGCCGTCAGGGCATTTACCGAGGCCCTGCGCAAGGATTATGCAACAACAGACATACGGGTTACGGAAATCCTGCCTGGCATGGTAAAGACGAATTTTGCCCAGAGCCGTCTTCACGGTGAACAGGAGGCGGCATCGGAATTTTACGATGGATTCCTGTCCCATCTCGAGCCTGAAGACATTGCCAACGGTGTTCTTTACGCCCTGGAACAGCCACCACATGTGAACATTTCCCAGATGGTGATTGAACCAACACGAGTCGGACGGAAATAGTTTTGGTGACCCGCGCGCCCGTTCCGGGCTATACTGACGCTGAACAGGGATTCTCTTGATATCGTGGAACAACGTTTGCAACAGCCCGCGCAACCAGGAAATAGCACCATGTCTCCGCCGGTCACAGATTTGGCAGAGCACTTCCTTGATTGTGGCAAGATCGGACGCTACCTGACGCTGGTGGATGAGAGCCGCTTTATCGTCACCGACGACTTTGGCACCGGGATCAATTTGCCATCGGTGGCAACCGCAACCGCTTCCGTATTCTCCCGTGACACGCTGGTAGCACGAGCCGCCCTGGTGCCGCTGGGATTCCGGGCAAACCGAATGGGCCACAATATTCGTGAGCGCTACGAAGAACTGTTCACGCTCATTGAAAAAACGGCCTTTAGTGCTGAGGTCCGAAGCAATGCGGAGGATGTGCTGCGTTCGGGATTTCAGGAAGCCCGCATCCGCGATCTGGAACGTGAACTGGGTGGCATGACCTCGCCTGCCCGGCAACGGTACCGCGCATTTCTCGAGATAGTCCGCGACCTGATGGCGCGCAAGATTTCAGTGGCAGGTTTTCGCGAGGAGTTTCTGGAGTTCACCCGGGCGGTGGCCGGCAAGCTTGATTTTGGCATATTCAGTTTTTGTCTTGATCGCATATTTATGAACCCGCAGATTCCCATGAATGCCAAGGGTGCCCTGGTCGCAGAGGTAATGTTGTTCCCCGCACTGATCCGCCGGGAACTGCTGACGAACATACTGAGCGGGCCGGGCCAGGAACCTGAGTTCATCCAGTTTGTCCGCTCGTTGCTTGAGCGCGAACTGGAAAACGAAGCAGTGGTCGAAATCTATCTGTTGGTGACGTTGAAAACATCACGCATGTCGTTTGGTGATGTAGAGGACCTGTTTCTCAAAGACAAATCCTCGGCGCTCGACAGTCTGGGCAGCGTGCCGGGACTGCACGGCACAGCCTGAGCAGCAGTTAACGACAATTTATTTTCTATGAAGAAGCTGTCCCGGGGGCCAATTGACTTGCGTCGATTCGATTGTTTTACGGTGGGCCAAGGGGGAGTTCGTCCAGTTACGGACCCGTAATACGACCTAAACCCCCGGGACGGCAATGACGGCAGAGCTTTTGCCATCATGTTCATGGAAGTAACGGATTTGATTGTGTGATGTAACGCGTGAAGTCGCCTTGACTCATGTCAATTACACAAAAAAATAAGCGCGGACGAAAATCCGCGCTTAAGTTGGAAGAGTGGGGTTCGTCAATGAGACGAATGAGGGTGTGATCTGAAACCCTCTGTGGTTGGGGAACCACAATCATGCAATCATATTGCCGATTTGCGGTGAAACGTGCCAGTAACGATGCTACACGGCTTCGTGATGGAAATGCCAGGTGTCGATAGCCGTTTTCAGGATTTAGGCAATTCGCCCAATGGGTAGAGCCAGTTCACATGCCCCATCTTTCGCCCCGGTCGGGTTTCTGCCTTGCCGTAAAGATGGAGCACAGCGCCGGGTTTGCCGACCACGTCCCGCCAGTTTTCCACGTCATCACCGATCAGGTTCTTCATGACAGCGTCATGGTGGCGTTCACCGGACCCAAGGGGCAAACCGGCAACAGCCCGGACAAACTGCTCAAATTGTGAGGATATGCAGGCGTCCATGGTCCAGTGCCCGGAATTATGCGGTCGAGGCGCAATTTCATTGACCATCAACCGGGATTTTGGCCCTACACCGCCGGTATCAGGGTCTTTGGTGATAAACATT
This sequence comes from Rhodospirillales bacterium, assembly GCA_021775325.1. Lineage (GTDB taxonomy): Bacteria > Pseudomonadota > Alphaproteobacteria > Rhodospirillales > Casp-alpha2 > JABJGO01. The sequence continues at coordinate 489 of JAJFID010000254.1, read as the reverse complement.
TCGACGGCCAGCAATCCAACCATGCCCATGGCTTCTGCGATTGAGAGAGCAGCGTTGACAGAAGCCAGTTTCAATTCCTCAGAAACATGCGCCGGTGCTCGCGTAACATCCAGTATATGATTTACGTGGCGGTTCTCTACGGGCGGAAACGCGGCCCAGCCGCCGTCATCACCGCGCGCAATGATGACGGATATCTCCATGGCGAGATCTACAAATGCTTCGAGTATGGCAGCATCTCCACCTGCAGCGCGAGAGATGGTATCCCAGGTAGCGGTTAGGTCTGTTTCTGCGTCGATCAAGGCCTGACCCTTGCCATCATATCCCAGCCGTGTGGTCTTAAGCACGCTTGGCCGACCGATATGGGCCAGACCAACTTCCAGTTCTTCAAGGTTCCGTACGGTCCGGTAGGGTGTCGTCGGAATACCTAAGCTGTTGATAAAGTCTTTTTCTACCAGACGATCCTGGGAAATCCTGAGACAGTCCCACCCG
>JAJFID010000253.1 GCA_021775325.1 Rhodospirillales bacterium | reverse complement strand
TCACCGTCGTCTGACATGCCATCCGCGTCATCATCGGTTTCGCCCATGGCGGATTCCATGGCGGCGGCAGATTCAGCATCCATCTCGCCATTTTCCGTATCCATGTCATCGCTACCGGCGTCTTCGTCGTCGCCCTCATCGTCCGGGTTGCTCTCGTCGGAATCCAGATCATCCGCAGCATCCATGAGATCCAGGGACTGCAGCATCTTCATGATTTTTTCCGAAAACTGGGCCTGATCGTTCATGCAGCCTTCCAGATCATTGATTTGTTCACCGACGCGTTCATCAAGCCAGTCCTGCCACAGGCCAAACAGATTTTGCGCGGCCTCCGGCATTTCTGTATGGCCTAACTGCTGGCGGATCAATAAACCCAGCACGTCCGGCAACATTTCTTCCTTGCGTTCTTGCAGCGCCGCATATCCTTTGGCTCTGCAGCGTTCGTCAGTCAGGTTGTTGAGATTGGCTGCCACGCCTTCGAGACGCCGAGAACCCAGGCTCTCACACCGGGCTTGCTCCACCGCTTCGAATACGGCGCGGGCTTCAGGGCTCGGTGGCAGGCGGCGCCGATGAATGCTTTCATCGTGGTAATGCATCCGGGTTGCCAGCGCGTCGGCCATGCCACGATAGCGGGCAACGCCGTCAGCGGTCATCTGATGCGGTGGTGCAGGCATATGGGCAGTGTTGCCAGCAATGCCGGCGGAGCCCTGCGAGAAGCTGACTTCGGTTCCGGGTTTATCGGCCAGTGCCTTCAGGGCGGCCGTTGTTACCCGTTTTACCAGATCATGCGGTTGTTCCGTTTGGCTCACCACATCCCCTCAGTTCGCTGTTCAGGTGATTGCGATGTTACCAATGGATTCGGGCAGGTCCTCGCCAAAACAACGCTGATAGTATTCGGCAATCAACGGACGTTCGTGCTCGTCACATTTGTTGAGGAACGTAACCCGGAAGGAAAAAGCCCGGTCAGCGAAGATGCTGGCATTTTCAGCCCAGGTAATGACGGTTCGCGGTGACATAACAGTGGATATATCACCTGCCATAAAGCCCGCACGGGTCAGATTGGCCAGTTCGACCATGTTACGGACATCAGCCTGGCCCTGCTCCGTGTTATAGGCGGGCAATTTGGACAGAACGATGGCTTCCTCTGCTTCTGTCTCCAGATAGTTCAACGTGGTCACAATATTCCAGCGGTCCATCTGACCCTGGTTGATCTGCTGCGTGCCGTGGTAAAGGCCAGTGGTGTCGCCCAGTCCCACTGTGTTGGTGGTCGAGAACAGACGGAAATGGGAATGCGGACGCATGACCCGGTTCTGGTCAAGCAGTGTCAGTTTGCCTTCGACTTCCAGAATACGCTGAATAACGAACATAACATCGGGGCGGCCCGCATCATATTCGTCAAATACCAGCGCCGTCGGGTGCTGGATAGCCCAAGGCAGGATACCTTCACGGAACTCCGTAACCTGTTTGCCGTCACGCAGAACAATGGCGTCCTTGCCGACCAGATCAATACGGCTGATGTGACTGTCCAGATTGATGCGAATACAGGGCCAGTTGAGGCGTGCGGCAACCTGCTCCACATGGGTGGATTTGCCTGTGCCGTGATACCCTTGAATCATGACCCGGCGATTGTAGGCAAACCCGGCCAGAATGGCCATGGTTGTATCGTGATCAAAGCGATAGGTGGTATCCATATCCGGCACGTGCTCGTCGGCGACGCTGAATGCAGGTGCCTGCATGTCACTGTCCAGGCCAAACGTATCTCTGACAGAGACCGTTATGTCCGGTTTATCGAGCGGGAATGCCGGGCTGGCATCCATGGAGGTCTGAACATTCATGGGCAGGAAACCAAAAGTAAGTGAAACACGTCAATTTGCGAAGCTATGGCGTAGGGCTAAATGCGCCGAAGGTCAAGGCCTCAAGGGGGGTGGACTGTGTCTGGCACAGTTTTTTGGTGGAACAGGACCCATGCCGGTTTATCACGAAATGACTGTCATCGGTCGTCACTGACATGTGAATGGTAGATCAGGCAGTACTCAAACCTCAAGGGCGGACAGGTCACCGGATATACAGTAGTTTGATGGCATGTCGACCAATGAGAACAGAATGAGCGGTAATCCGCTCGGCAACAGTGGAAAACGGCGTGGAATGGCATGGTTGGCTGCTGGTGTCATCCTGGTGGTGTGCCTGGTGTCCGGCGGTGCCTGGCTCAATCGCGATTTCCTGCTGAAAACGGTGATCATTCAGGTGCTGCGCGGCCAGGGCGTTGAATCACCGTCACTCTACATCGACGAGTTTACTGTTGATCGGATTATCTTGACTGATATCAGGCTTGGAACCGACCTGCAGGCCAGGCGTGTTGATGTCGATTACACATTTTCGGAACTGTTAAACGGTGGAATACACCACGTCATTGTCGGTGGATTGGTTGTGGATGTATCAACACGGCAGAGCGGCACTGTAGGCCTGATTATCGGACGGTTGAATTCGACTGACAGCTCTGCACCCGGTAGTTTCACGATGCCACAGATAACATTATCTGATTTCGTGGTTCATAGCGTTGCGGATGGTACTTCCGCAAAGGTTCATGGAGACGCCAGCATTCAGCCGGACCTGTCGGGCCGGATCAGTGTTGTGTTTGAGGCGGCATTGGGAGCCAGCGATGATCGCCAGTCTGTTGCACGCGGCAAGGTTCAGGCCGACCTCGCAGCGGGGCTGAATTCTGCAACCATTGCGATGTCCGATGTTAACTTTGAGTGGCAGGGCAATAAAACCGCGGCCGGCAACCTGTCGCTTTATGCCCTCGTCGATCAGCAAACAAACGGACGGACTGATATCCAAATCGCGGATGCAGAGGTATCGGTCGCGGGCGATGGCCGCGCTTTTCTGGTGTCCAATACAGATGTTTTTGTTTCGTGGATGCCTGAGACAGAAAACGTCGACTATGTACTCGCTGGAATGACGATTACTGATCAGTCACCGGAGCGGATCTTGTCGAGCCCAGTCATTGTTTCTGGCCGTGGGGCCGCTAATCCTGATGCTGTGAACGGAACCTATCATGTGGAGTACGGCTTAGGTGCTGTTCAGGCCCAGGTTTCTGTTACGCATGAGTTTGAAAGCAGGTCTGGTCAGATGGATACGGACATTGCACCTGTTGTGTTTTCGGCGGACGGACTGCAACCCGATGATCTGAGTTCCTTACTGGCGGTACCCGCACATGTGGCAGGCCAAATCGCCACAAAAGGGCGCCTGGCCTGGAATGATGGCGAATTCATAGCGGGGGCTACAGCCAACGTGAACGATCTCGCTGTTCATCAGGGTGTTATGGAATTCCGCATACCATCGGGTCGGATGCACATGTCGGAGAGCATCGTCGGAGACCCCATCGACGTTGAGGTACGCGCGGAAAATTCCAGCCTGCAGATGGGCGGCTTCACGTTTGATTTGAGAGATACCAGTGTCAGGGCAGTGCTGGAACCAATGGCGAAGACCCTGAAGGCAAACCTTGCGGTTCTCTCCGTCACGGAAGGCTCAGACAAGCGCGTCATCGAGCCGTTCACGGTAATGGCCGACTTTGCCGGTGACGACGCGGGGCTCGACTTCGGTGTGAACCTGACCATGGTCACGCGTGCCAGTGACGGCAGCGACCTGAATATTCAGGGCCGACATAGTTTGCGGGATGGCAGCGGCGGCGCGGCGGTGCAGTTCACACCGCAGACCTTTTCTGCGGGTGGTGCATCGCCTGCGTATATCACATCGCTGTTTGATTTGCTGACAAATGTGCAGGGCCACCTAAACAGTACATCAGACATCAGTTGGTCACCTGAAGGTTTTGATGGTGTTGCAGACATAAATTTGGATGGGTTTGATTTCTCGTTCGACACAAACGTAGCGCATGGCATGAACGCGCATATTCATTTCGACCAACTTTATCCGCTGCACATGAACACGGTACAGGAAATCACCCTTGATCGAATTGACAGTGTTGTACCGTTCCATACACCTGTCCTTCAGTTTCGGTTGCTGCATCACGAGGGCAGCGTTGTGCCGGACGTGCTGCTCGTTCACCATGCTTCCGTTGGCGTGTCCGGGGGGCGGCTGGTCGTCAATGATGCCGTGATAGACAGAACGGAAGCGGTCAATTCTGTCACTCTGGGCGTCAGGGGCATTGATCTGGCGCAGGTCTTGGGCACCCTTGGTATGGAAGGCGTCACCGGCGATGGCATTCTGAACGGTGCCATTCCACTGGACGTAGGTGTCGACAATATCTGGATTAATAATGGTGTGCTCGAAGCGGCCGGACCGGGTGTGTTGAAAATTTACTCTGCTGCGGCGGTGGAAACATTGTCGCGCGGTGGGTCGCAGGCGGAATTGCTGATTCAGGTTCTGGAGGACTTTCATTATGAAAAACTGGCGCTCTATCTGAATAAAAAACTGAATACCGATGCTGAAGTCCGGCTTTACATGGAAGGGGCCAATCCGGCGGTCAAGGACGGCCACCCCATTATTCTGGATATCAACCTGTCGGCTGATCTGGACAAGATTCTGGGGCCGCTGATTGAAGCGTACCGATTGTCAGATCACGCTTTGAAGGCTGCCGTTCGGGGTGTGTTTTGATACGAGGGTGGAAAGCTGACATAATGTTGCCACACTGGTACGCTCTATCATTGTTCATTGTCCGTTTGTGGGGAGAAAATTCGTTGAAACAGGTTACTGCATCACCCGTCGTTCCCACGATTGCCTTGCTGGCCCTGTTTGTGGTGGCGTGCACGCCCACCGTTAAAGTCGAAGCGCCGCAGGAACCCATAACCATAAACCTGAACATCAAGCTTGATGCCGAAGTACGCCTTCTGCTGGAGGAAAAGGCCAAGGACGATATAGACGAAAATCCGGAGATATTCTGATGACACGAGCACAATCAATTCATAGGAAGTATCGGGCCTTCCTGTTCGCGGCGTTCTTTTCCCTGATTGCTGTTTCTGCCGGTGTCCTGCCATCGGGACCCGCCATGGCCCAAAGCCTTCAGGACCTTCGTGCATCTGGTGCTGTAGGTGAGGGATATGATGGATTTGTCCACATGCGCGATGGTGGCAGCAGCGTGGCGAGTGTCATTGCGGCCATCAATGCCAAACGACAGGCGCTCTATACCAGCAGGGCTACGGAACAGGGCACATCGGTGGATCTGGTCGGGCGCGTTTATGCCGGTGAAATCAGGGGCAAGGCCGCGCCAGGTACGTGGTTCCTCAGCGAGAACGGAAGCTGGACACAAAAATAGGCGCGGTTTTGACTAACCTCGCTGGTTCATGAGTCTACACCTGTTACTTTAAGTTCCTCCTTGCGGCGCGCGATGAATGCATCCACTTCTTCCAGAACGGCCGGGTCAATAGCGGGCTCTTCGTATTCGGATAACAACTGCTTCCAGATGCGATTGGCGTGTTGGGCGGCAGTGGGGCTGTCGGACTCCTGCCAAGTCTCGAAATTACGCCAGTCAGACAGAATCGGCTGGTAGAACGCATTCTCATACCGTTCCAGGGTGTGGCTGGTGCCGAAAAAATGACCGCCGGGACCAACTTCCGCCATGGCCTCGAATCCAAAAGCGTCTTCATCGATGGCCGGCGGTACCATGAATGCCGACATCATCTGTAACATCTCGGCATCCAGGATGAATTTCTCGAAGCTGGCCGTGAGACCGCCCTCCAGCCAACCCGCAGCATGTTTGATAATATTGGCCTGACCCATACAGGCTGGCCACAGGGACATGGCGCTTTCATAGGCGGCCTGCGCATCGACCGTATTGCACGAGGTCACGTTACTGCTGCGGTAGGGCACGCCGTACCGGCGGGCGAGCTGGCAGCCGATCAGAACGGCCTGCGAGTACTCAGGCGTACCAAACGCCGGTGCGCCGGTTTTCATATCTACATTGCTGGTAAAACCGCCATAAATGACAGGCGCGCCTGCCCGGACACATTGGGCCATGGTTATCATGGCCAGGGCTTCCGCGTTTTGCTGCACCAGTGCACCGCCGATGGTCGCCGGTGCCATGGCACCCGAGAGGGTGAATGGGGTGGCGGCAAAGGGCTGGGCCGCAAGCGCGAAGGCGGTCAGACCTTCGGACATGGGGCCATCCACCCGCAAGGGCGAGTTCGAATTGATGACCGTCAGCGCTCCTGGTCGTTCCGCCAATCCACCCCGGTCAGTGCCCAGTACTATTGCCGCCAGATCAATGGCGTCATTGGCGCGTTGCGTGCCCAGGCCGTATCCCGTCCAGACTTTGTCCGTCAGTGTAATAAACGCCCGGTACATATCGAGATGACGGTTTTCCACAGGCAGGTCCGTTGGTTCCACAGCCCCGCCGCCTTCCAGATGGATCACATTCAACATGTGTACAAGACGGGTGAAGTCCTTCATGTCCTCAAACGTTGCGGCACGTCTGCCACGGTCCAGATCGGTGGAAAACGCGGGGCCACCCGTGGAGCAGAACGCGATATTGCCCTCTTTCAGCGTAACATTACGGGCCGGATTTCTGGCGTGCAAGGTGACAGAATCGGGTGCAAGTTCGACTTTCTCCTCAACCATGGCTGGGTCAAGCCGCACGCGATCACCGTCGACTTCGGCGCCGGCTTTTGACAGGGTCTGACGCAGGGGCGCATGCAGGACTTCGACTCCCAGTTCACTAAGCACGCGCAACGACGCCGTGTGAATATCCTCAATTCGTTCAGCATTGATGATTTCCGTCGGCGCGTAGGGGTTCGATACCTCCGCCCACGGTCGTTGTTGAATTGCACCGACTGTTCTGGCGGTGCCACCACCGCCTCGGCGACGCTGACGCGCCGGGCGTGCACTGGTTTCGATGCTCATGGTGTTTCTCCGGTTGAGAGTTCAGATAAATGGTGTACCTCAGACGACGACCCGTTCGCGGCGGAATGGCATGTCAGGATCAGGTGCGTTATCCAGTTCACGGGCCAGACGATGACCGGCGTGGATGGCGTGCACTAGTGAGCCAGGCGTTTCGCAGTCCCCGATCCGGTGTACGTTGCCCATGCCACGGCCCACGAGTTCTGAATAAAGGCTGTCGACCGGGGTGCGCGCTGTCACCAGTATCAGACTACCGAAACCCTGTAGGGTTTCACGATGTGTGAACCGGCACGCCAGACGGGCCGTCCCATCCTTAACACCAGCCATGTAGTGCTGTGTGATCAGTGTAACGCCGAGCCCCAGCAGGCGGGCCTGAACAAATTCCAACTCTTCGGTCATCTCGGTCCATGCCGACGCGTAGGAGGCCGGTGTGACCAGCGTGACGTCGAGGCCGGTTGCCCGTAGCTGCTCCGCCAGCGCCCCGCCCATGTAATAGTGATCATCATCGTAAATCAGAACCGGCCCCTCCGGTTCTATCCCGTCTATGAGGATATCATCAGGCGTTACAGCGCAGGCCTGTTCAATGTTCTCAATACCAAACGGGGTGTATGCACCAAGGCCATCGCGTCGCCAGCGGGCACCGGTCGCGACAATCACCTGCTGTGCATCGAATTCTGCCACGTCGTCTGCGGTGAGCGCGCTATCCAGATAAATGTCCACATTGGGCATCTGATTGAGACGTCCCGTGCGCCAGTCGCGCACCCGCGCCCAGGTGGATAGTCCGGGCAGGCGGCAATCCCTGTTGATACGACCGCCCAGTTCAGTTGATGCTTCGGCGAGGACAACGTTGTATCCACGCTGGCCAGCCGCACGAGCACACTCAAGGCCAGCAGGACCGCCACCGATTACCAGAATTTGATCATCAGAACCTTTTGGATCGATGTTTTCCGGATGCCATCCGCGACGCCATTCTTCACCCATGGTAGGGTTCTGGGTGCAGCGAATTGGAGTACCTTCGTTGTTGCCGGACCGGCAGATATTACAGCCGATGCATTCGCGGATTTCATCGCTGCGCCCTTCTTCAATCTTTCGGGGCAGGAATGGGTCTGCTATGGATGGGCGGGCGGCTCCGATGAAATCCAGAATGCCTTTTTTGACCAGACCGGCCATGCGGTCAGGACTGGTGTACCGACCGACACCGACGACGGGCTTGGTGGTGACGGATTTCACGAATGATATGTATTCTTCCTGAAACCCTTCATCAGAGAACCGGGCACTTTTGGAATCGTTGGCAACGCCGCTTACATTGACATCCCACAGATCGGGTAACTCGGCCAGAAGTTCGATAACGGCCCGGCCCTCCTCGTCACAGGTGATGCCCTGGGGTCCCATTAACTCGTCCACGGCAAACCGGATCGCAACGGCGCACCTGTCGCCGACAGCATCGCGCGTGGCGTCAATCATCTCCCGGATCAGGCGTGTACGGTTTTCCAGTGAACCGCCGTACTCGTCCGTACGTTGATTGTGACGCGGTGACAGGAACTGGAAGGGCAGGTAGTCGTGGCCCACGTAAACGTAAACCACATCGAAGTCGGCTTCACGGGCCCGTCTGGCCGCATCGGCCTGCCAGCGGACCAGGTTACGGATGTCGGTCTTGTCCATAGCCCGGGACTGAATGGGCCCCATGTGGATCAGGGGTTCTCCCGATACGGAAATAGGGGACATGCGCGTGGTTCGGTTATTGGAATGCATGCCGCCGTGCCATAACTCTACGCCCGCAAGCGAATCATGGCGGTGCACGGTCTCACTCATGTGCGCCATGTTCCGTATGTCGTCATTGTCCCATAGTGTGCAGAAGGCAAACGGTCCATCGTCACTGGATGGATGAATGGAACAGTATTCTGTATTGATGACAGCCCACCCACCCTGGGCCTTGGTTTCGCGCATGGCCGCAACGGTTTCGGGCATGGCGTACCCCATGCCGGTACAGTGCGGCACCTGATAAAAACGGTTCTTGGCTGTAACAGGGCCAATTTTGACAGGCTCGAAAAGGATATCGTGTCTGGGGTCTCTCGCCATAGCTGCCTCCTGCCTGTGCCCACCGCTTTGATAAAATCACTATAGCAAAATTATTTTAGTGATTAAAGTTTTTTAATCATGTAAGTTTATAGCATGAGTACACTACGTGAGCGTCAGAAAGCGGAGCGTCGCAGCGCTATTTTCAAGGCAGCAGCGACGTTGTTTGCTGAACGTGGTTACGCGGCAACAGCCATGGACGATATCGCCCGTAAAGCTGGCGTATCTGTGCCGACCGTGTATGCGTATTATCCGGCCAAGGCGGATCTGATTGTCGCCATTTATGAAGCCGACAGGGCAGTAATCGAAACCGACAAGAACGCGATTATCAGCAACCCACCAAGTGATGCCGCTGATGCGATCAGCGCCATGATTCTGGCTGAGCTCCAGAACGGATTTGACTATCTGGACAATTCGCTCTGGCGTGAGGTCGTGGCGACGGGCATTCGGGCCGCGGGCGAGTATCAGCCAGCCCTGGACAAACTGAACAACCGGGTGTTTGACGAGCCTGTTGCGCAGCTACTGGGCGTACTGCAGAGCCGGGGTGATATCTCAACAAATATCGACGTTTCTGCGACTGTAGACCTGCTATCGGATATCAGTATGGCTGTGTTTCACCAACAAATCGCCCGGGAACACCCGTGGGCCTGGGTAGAGGCCCGGATAAAACGGTCCGTATCAACGATTGTTGCGGGATTGCGGGGCTAACGCCCCAATAGGGCCTCGTACAATCAAGCGGTCATAGAATCCCGCAGCAAATGGTACGCCTGATTAATGTCCTTCAGGCGTTCTTCAGAGGCCTTGGCCCCTTTGTTGGCATCAGGATGGTGTTCTTTGACCAGCGCCTTGTAGCGGGTCTTGATATCAACTGCGGTAACCGGATACTCCAGACCCAGTGTCAGATATGCCCGTTCTTCCTCTTTGCTGACGGGCGGCCGGGCATTGACCCCGCCATTATCTGAGCCGTTGCCGCCGTTTTCGCCAAACAGATCAAACGGGTCTGCGCCCGCGCCAAATCCGAATGCCCCAGCATTGGTTCCCAATTGCCATGACGGCCGGTTCCACACTGTGTCGTGGCGTTTGTCCTGCTCCACTTCCGAATCATTCATGCCGTCATAATAATTCCAGGTTTTGTTGTATTGCCGAATATGTTCAATACAGAACCACAGGTAGGTGTTCAGTTCCTCACGTGATTTGGGCGCACGATGTTCGCCGGTCCCGTCACATCCGGGCCATTCACATGCGCGGCGATCCAGTTCCGGCTTGCTCTGCATGTCATCCAGTGAGTATTTTCTTTTCATCCCATAACTATGGTAGCTGAATTCGATGGCTGCAAGGCTTTGCCGGGGTCCAGTGAACGCCAACAGCTACTTTCATTCCCATGTATTGGTTTACAGTTGATAATGAGGCGGAGAAATCGTGGAAAAATTGATTAAGGAAGCCATTGAGTCAGGCCTAAGTCCGACGCATCTTGAGATTATTGACGAATCCGCTCTTCAGGCGGGCCATGCCGGTGCTCAGCCAGGCGGCGAGACCCATTACAGGATTCTTGTGGTTTCTGATCACTTTTCAAATCTCAGTCGCGTTGCCCGGCAGCAATCCGTCTATGCTCAACTAGATGCAGCATTTGCGCGCGGATTGCATGCGCTGGCCATGCGAACACTGACACCGGCAGAGTATGCTGCGGAAGCCTAACCCGGAAACAGAGCACTGCCAGCATCCACGGTAGTTACTGCCACGTGCGTTACAAGTTGTCTCTACAACAAATTGTTACATTCTGACGCCTGATTGCGAGTGACCATCGTCAATGTAACCCCCATAATACGCTTGGTTAATTTGGGAATGGTTTTGATGTGTGGGGACGTCTGAATGCGCGGCAAACTCATAAGCCGAAATGTGACAGTCGACGGCCACAGAACCAGCCTGAGACTTGAGGGAGAGAGTTGGGCTGCACTGGACCAGATTTGTGCTGTCGAGGGAAGTTCGGTTCATGATCTATGCACCTTGATCGATAAATTGCGTCAGGGTGCCAGCCGGACGGCCATGGTCCGGGCATTTATTGTCTCGTATTTTCGAACGGCAGCAAACGCGGCCGGTGAGATGCAGGGCGGCATCGCCTCGGGGTTGTTGAAACCTGCGGAGTAGGAAATTTTCAGATAATTACAGAAGCCGGGTCTGGTTAACCTCGTTACGAGGCACCCGTGTACAAATCCGGCCAATCTCGTTTGATGACGTCGCCGTCGCTGGCCAGCGCGTGGCACGTGTTGACCAGACGATTTCCCGCACCCGAGCGCTCCTTGATAGAGGCCTTGAGCTTGCTGCCACCAATGGTTTGGTACGCCGTTGTTCCGATCGGACCCAACAGCATTTCTGTCAGATGTGTGCACCCTTTGGCGTGACCGAAACGGGCATAGACTTCTTTTCGCCAGCCGGGTCCCACTCGCAGGCCAACCAGTGATTTGTATGAATCCGCGACGTTTGGACAGGCATTGAAGGGGCTGTTGAGCGTTGCAGCCTCCGCATCATGAACAATGAAGTCATTGTCGATAGTCAGGCGAACATGCATTTCGTGTATGGCTTCTCCCGCGTTGATGCTGCCCCGGTCGTGATTGGAGAAAGAGTATGCTTTGCGGTCCGTCAGAGATGCCTCGATGTCCCACAGACCGTCATCCCGCTCATAACCGCAGCATTTGATTTCGCGTGTGTGGGCGAGGGTGCGAGCAACTGGTTTGGAAAGAGCCATGGGAATGTCCTGAACAAATGTACGCCATCCGGTCTTGCGATCCGGTGGCTGAAGTCAACGCTGTGTTGTGATGTGGTGTGCCTTACGCGTAGATCAGGCGCCGTAGCGATCACCGAAGACAAACGCCTCGGTTTCCCGGATGTCTTCTTCCAGTGCCGCTTTCATCACCCTGTACAAATCGCGGATGGAAACCATGGCCACACACTTGCCGTCAACAGCGACTGGCAAGTGCCGATAGTTGCGCGAGTGCATGAGTTCCAATGCGTCGCCCGCAGAATCATCAGGCGTCAGCGTATCCGGATTGGCGGTCATAATATCGCCAACCAAGACCTTGGTGGCGTCGGCGCCCTTGGCTACGACGTGACGGGCAAGGTCACGTTCAGTAAGAATTCCGATTAGATTGCCATTGTCGCCGGCGACGATGACGGCCGAGATGTTATCTTTTGTCATTGCCTCCGCCGCAGCGCGCGTTGTATCTGACACGGCGACAGAACAGACAGTCTGATTGCTCACGACATCAGGAATGATCTTCTGGTTCATGGTTCCACTCCCTTGGCCGGGGTTGATTCTACTTCATCCGGCATTTGGTATAATACGTATCATAGACCTAAAAATGTTAAAATTGTACCGTCTGTCAAATTTTTCTTATTATCCACCGTAAAGCATATGTCCGCCTGGGGGCGTTACGCCTACCGAGGTGATCTGGTTGCGTTGCCGCTCCAGGATTTCAAACCTGAATTCATGGAACATGAAGGCCTGTCCGACCTCCGGAATGCGGCGCGACTCGTGCAACACCAACCCGGCAATGGTTGACGCATCTTCGTCCGGCAGGTTCCATTCAAACTCGCGGTTGAGATCGCGGATGGTGACGGTGCCCTCAACAACATATCGACCGTCGGCGTGCTGGTGAACACCGGTTACGACCACATCATGCTCGTCTTCAATCTCCCCAACGATCTCTTCAAGAATATCTTCAAGCGTAACAATACCCATGAGTGCGCCATACTCGTCAACGACCAGCGCAAAATGCTCATGCCGCTCTCGGAATGCTTCCAGTTGGTCATCAAGCGTCGTCGTTTCGGGTACGAACCACGGTTCAGCGGCCAGCGCGACGATATCAATGTCCGCGGGTGGCTTGTTGGGCGATTTGTACAGCGCCCGCAGTAATGCCTTGGCATGGAGGACGCCAATAACGTCATCAGGATCCTCACGCCACAGGGGAATGCGTGTGTAGGGGCTTTCCAGCACCTGCGTGACAATTTCTTCTGGCGGCAATGTCGCATCGATGGTGGCGACATTTTTGCGATGGGTCATAACCTCACCAATCTGAACATTGGCAAGCTCCAGAACACTGCGCAACATTGCCCTTTCAGATTTTACATCTGCGTCGTCGCGATCATGTAACTCAATTGCCCCGCGAAGTTCTTCATCGCCACGGCCAAGGGAGTCCCTGGCCCCATAGTCCCGGCCAAACATCTTGAAGATGCACCAGATCACGCCGTTTATGGTCTGGGTGAACGGCAGCAGGGCGATCACCAGAAAACGAACGGTCGGTGCAATTGCCAGGGCCATGCGGTTTGCATTGTCGATGGCATAGCTTTTCGGCAGGACTTCGGCAAACACCAGCACCAGTACGGTCATGGCGATCGTGGCGTAGGCGATACCTGCTTCGCCAAACGTCGCAATCATGATGCTGGTGGCCAACGCTGACGCCAGGATGTTGACCAGATTGTTGCCGAGCAAGATGGTGCCGATTAACCGGTCTTTCCGGCTATGTAATTTGTTAACAATGACGGCGCGGTGATTTCCATCCTGCTCAAGTTGATGCATTGCCGGGCGGGATGCTGCAGTGAGCGCAGTTTCCGAGCCGGAGAAAAATGCTGACAACAACAACAGCAGGAATATGATGATCAGCGTAATAAACATGTCTAACGCAAACTCTCTTCCAGAACAGCCAGTACATCTTCTTCCTGGACGTCAGTCGTGACAAAAGCATCCCCGATGTCGTTGGCAAGGATGAAGGTAAGTTTTCCGCCCGATACCTTTTTGTCCGAACGCATGTGCTCCAACAGGTCATCCGCAGACCATGTATTGGCATTATCAATCTGTGATATACGGCTTGGCATGCCCAGGTGTGTCAGATGAGCGATCAGTTGACGGGCGCGGTCCTGCGGACACAAGCCTATGCGTTCTGAGAGTTCCAGTGCCAGTACCGAACCGATGGCTACGGCTTCACCGTGGAGAAGTGCCGGGCCATATGCATTTTCGGCCTCCAGAGCATGTCCAAAAGTATGCCCGAAGTTCAACAGGGCACGCTGACCTTTTTCGCGTTCATCAGCACCCACAATCCGGGCTTTTGCCCGGCAACTTTCCAGAATGGCGTGTCGCAGCGCCTGGGTGTCACCAGACAAGACCCTGCTGGCATTATCTTCAAGCCAGCCAAAAAAGGCGGCATCGCGAATCAAGCCGTATTTCACAATCTCTGCGTAACCCGCCTGCATCTCGCGTTCCGGCAACGTACCGAGTACATCCGTATCAGCCAGTACCATAGCGGGTTGATGAAATGCACCAATCAGGTTTTTGCCTTGTATGGCATTGATTCCGGTCTTACCACCAACCGAACTGTCAACCTGGGCCAACAGAGTCGTGGGAATTTGAACGAAGTTTATGCCACGCAGCGTGGAGGCTGCTGCGAACCCAGTCAGATCGCCAACAACACCACCGCCGAGAGCAATGACGACCGAACTCCTTTCAACGGGTACCTGGAGAAAGCAGTCAATGACCTTTGCCAAATTTTCAAAATTCTTGGTGGGCTCACCTGCCGGCATGACAAGAGCCTGAGAAGATACACCAGCGGCGGTAAGGGACGTTTGTAGTGGATCAAGCCAGTGCTTTGCCACGTTCGCGTCGGTAACAATCACGGTTTCCGGTTTTGCCAACAGCGGTGCAATTCGTCCGCCAGCCGACGCAATCAGTCCTCCGCCCACGTGAATGTCGTAAGCGCGATCACCAAGCGCCACGGCAATAGTATCGCAACTTTTCAATGACTCTGAATTGGAAGAAACAGGATTGCTCATTGGGGACAGACTATCTCGGACTTTCTATTTTGTTTCAGGATTGAAGGCGACCAGCGATTCCAGAATGTTATTGGCCGTCAGGTCGATACTTTCCTGACTCGTATCCACGACAATATCCGCTTTTGCGTATATGGGATAGCGTTCGTCCATGAGTTTCTGAAGCACGTCCTCTGGGTTGCCTGCTTTCAACAAAGGCCTGCCACCACGTCTGCCGGTTCGTTTACACAGAATATCCAGGTCGGCCCGGAGCCATACAGAAATGCCATGTTGTGCAATGACTTCGCGAATCGATGGGTTCATATAGGCACCACCACCAGTCGCCAGGACTTGCGGGCCCGACTCCAGCAGTCGGCGAATCACTTTTTCTTCGCCCTTGCGAAACTCAGCTTCGCCGTGCAACTCAAAAAAGTCCTCGATGGTACAGCCCGCCGCCATTTCGATTTCCTGATCGGCATCGACAAAGGGAAAATCCAGCAAAGCCGCCAGTTTTCGGCCTACACTTGTTTTCCCTGCCCCCATTAATCCTACCAGAATGACAGAGTTCTGTATCGTTTTCGGACCAGTCATGTCGAAAATGTCGCTCGTTTGGGCACGTTGTTGAATGCGACCTGCTCACCCGGTAGACTGCCGCAATATTGTCACAGTTGAATTCTATACAGCCTATTCTATACAACAGAACAGGTACCACAAATACCAAGGGTCTTCACAGAAGACCTATAATGACCATTCGTGCTAATCTCAATCAGGGATTTGAAAACGCTATGTTGCGAATTTCGACCGTTTTGATTCTGTTTCTATTGACCAGTTTGGCTGGCGGTGCCCTGTTTTTGGCGACCTGGGATATCCCGGCACCTTCTGCGCCGGTAGAGAGGGTATTGCCTGATGACAATTTTCCGGGCTAGTGCCTGGCTGAGCCGGCCGCCGAAAATCTTGTCGGCTCTTGTCGTGATTTTGACGATCTTCTCGCATCACGCGTCGGGGCAAACTGTGCTGACCGATCCGGACGGCCAACCAATCGCGCCTCCAGTTACAGATCAGCCTGCTGATGTAGCGCCACAATCGCTGGAACCTCTGGTCCTTGATGATGTGGAACTGGTGCCGCCTTCCGGGACAAATGAGGACAAGTGGACACCAAGCGATCAACCTGTCGGTAGTGTCGGAAGCGGCGATAACTCAATTGAGATCGACCAACTGACGGTGGTGACTGCGGACTCTGTCGGATTGCTGACCGAACAGGAAGGCGGCCTTCCCTACAGTGTGTGGCGGGGCACGCGATATGAAACCGTTTATGATCTGATGGATCGATTGCCGGTCAGTACGACGTCACCGGCATTGCGTCGTGTCATGCGACGTTTACTTATCAGTGAAGCGGCACTGCCGGACAATACAACGGGAGAAGGTGATTTTATAGCCCACCGCCTGGAAGTGCTATCGGCCATGGGTGAAGTGGCTGCCGCGCGAGAATTGCTTGCCGTTACGCCTGGCCGCAACGCCAATGAACGACTGCTCCGCATTGAATCCGAGGTTGCACTGAATGGCGGCAAATTTGTCGAAGCATGTGGTACGGCCAGCAGCGTGGTCAGTGAGGGCGGCGGTGATTATTGGCAGAAGCTATTCATTTTCTGCCAGATTTTGGCCGGAGCATCTGCGGAGGCTGACTTGGGGCTGGCACTCATGCGGGAACTGGGAGCGGAGGAAGATACGCTTCTGCTGATGCTGGATTCCATGATCCGGGGTGAAACTCCGGTGCTGAACTCATTGAGTGACCAGTCGCCATTGCACATGGCTGTCCTTCGCTCCAGCAATGCCCGCCTCGCCGAGGATGCCGTTGATGTGCCGTCACCTGTTATTCTGGCCGCAATTGCATCAAATCAGGATCTGGATATCGCCACACGGCTGGAAGCCGGTGAACTGGCGGCTGCATCGGCGGCTTTACCTGTACAGGACCATCGCAATCTCTATCTCAGTGTGCCGTTCACCACAGACGAGCTGGAAAGTCCTATCAGTACGGCAGAGACACTGGATGGCCCTATGGCGCGGGCCTTGCTTTATCAGGCGGCACGTCAGCAAACCGTTCACGGTGCCAAGGCTGAGGCGGCAGCATTGGCGCTTGAGATAGCTCGGCGGGATGATCGATATGCATCTACAGCGGATGCGTTTCTCGACATCATTGCGGGTGTGGCACCGCGGTCCGATCTGATCTGGTTCGCAGGCGATGCCGTTCGGGCTTTCGTGCTGACAGGAAATGCCAATGCTGCCCAAGGCTGGTTAAAGATGCTGGAGCTGAATGCAACACGGTCAGTTGACGCCTTGGACGCACTGACTTCGTTAATACCGATTGTCCGTCTCGCGAGCCTGCAAAGTGACGGACTTCCCTCTCAGGTCGGTTTGGGAGACTGGCTCATCACCGCTGGCGTGCAGGACGGATGGCGCCAACGCGCCGCTTTGTTGTTCTCGTTGCTCGATAACCTGGGCGAACCTGTCGACCCCGGTTCCTGGGAAATTCTGGGATTTGAAGATGCCCGGGAACCGCGGGCGCTGCCCGACCCGGCACTCTGGTACAGGCTGGCCGCCTCGTCCAATGGTGGTCGTGTTGGTGAAACGGTTTTGCTGGCTTCACTGGTGCTGGGCGATGGCGGCCCGGGCATGGTGGATTCCATAACCATGGGGCATGTGGTTCGTAGCCTCAGCGCAACAGGGCTGTATCAGGAAGCCCGGACACTGGCCATCGAAGCGGCTATCGCAGGTGGACTGTGAACAGGCAGCGGGGCGATGACAACGATGGGGCGACCCGCTCACGTCGAAATCCTTCCCGGCGCTGGATCGATGCCTATCTGGAAATGCTTATGGTCGAGCGCAATTCAAGCAACAATACAATCGAGTCATACGAGCGAGACCTGGTGCAATTTGCCGACTTTGCGACGGCGCGTCGAAAGTTGCCGGAGGATGCTGATACCCGCGTGATAAAGGCTTATCTGAAAGAGTTGTCGTCAAGGGGGATGTCTTCACGAACGGCGGCGCGACATCTGTCATCCATCCGAATGTTTTTTCGATTTCTGTTTGCTGAAGGCATTCGCACAGATAATCCGGTAGATGCCGTCGACAGTCCCGTGGTCGGTAAGAGCCTGCCCAAGTACCTGAGCGAGGACGATGTGGACGCGCTGCTGGTAGCGGCAGAAAACTACGAAGGACGTGACGGTCTTCGTCTGGTCGCTTTGCTTGAAGTCCTGTACGCCACTGGCCTGCGCGTAACAGAACTGGTCGGTCTTCCGCTCTCGGCTGTGACCGGTGACGGACGCATGCTGATTGTTCGTGGCAAGGGTGGCAAAGAACGCATGGTGCCGCTGAGTGAGCCTGCAATGGACGCGATTGAGGCCTATAGGGAGGTCCGCGAGGGATTCCTTCCAAAAGGACGTGCGGGACTAGCCAGCAGTTTTCTGTTTCCTTCGCGAGGTAAGGGTGGCTATCTCACCCGTGCCCGGTTTGGCCAACTCATGAAAGAACTGGCCGTCCGTGCCGGACTGGACCCGCGCAAGGTATCCCCACACGTACTACGCCATTCTTTCGCCAGCCACATGCTGGCGCATGGTGCCGACCTGCGTTCACTGCAGCAAATGTTAGGGCACTCTGACGTATCGACCACACAGATCTATACCCACGTGCTGGATGAACGGCTCAAGTCACTGGTGGAATCGGCGCACCCGCTGGCGATGGTTAATCCCACAAGGGATTTTTAGGCAGCCATTACTTTCTCCAGAATTGGCGTAAGCCAGGGCCACTCACGTGCCACGCGATGGTTGACGACGAGAGATGCGGCGCGCCGAAACTGTGGTGCGGTTTCAAGAATGGTGGCCCAGCCTTCGTTTGTTACGAGTCGACGCGGAAGATAGGCCGCCCCGCCATGGGTGCGCATGTGTTCCAGTGCCCATGCGGCACAGCCAAAGGTGATGGCGGGATTCCTGTTGTCGGGGAACGTGGCAGCGTACTGGCGACGAAACTCTTCACCATTGTCAGCATACACAAATGCCGCATCGTGCATATGGGCCGCGTAATCGTCCTGATGACGCAGGGTCGATACCAGAACCAGCTCGTCTTCAATCAGATGATGAGCGGCGGTGTTGTCATGGACCGTGGGTGAAAAGCAGATGGCGGCGTCCACCAGACCAATGTCCAGCCAATGATCCATGTCGCGTTGTTCGCCGGGCCAGGCGGACAGGGCTACATCCGGGTGCGTAACGGCGATGGAATCAAGAAAACTCTTTCCGAGGCCCGGCCACAGATCCCAGTGACAACCGATATTACAGACGCTTGTGGTATCTGGTGGCAGCGATGATTCCCGCCTTGCAAGACTCCAGACATCACTCATGAGCTGGGCATGACGCTCGAAGCTGAAACCGGCATAGGTCAGTTCGGTACCGGACTTACGCCGTGTGAACAGTTTTTGGCCCAGCGTATCTTCCAGCCCGTTGAGGCGTGCATTGACAGTGGATTGTGTGACGTTCAGTCGTTCGGCCGCACGGGTCAGCGAGCCGGTCTCCACAATAATCAGAAATGTCTCAATCGCGGCAAGTTGCATGATTTCGCCCTATAGAATTATCGAAATAATCGAAGATATATAGCAATATAATTCGTTTTTTCTTTCAGTCAATTTGCGTCAGTATGCACTTGGACAAGCGACATCATCAGGAGTCACGTGAATGGATTTCAATCACTTCTTATCCAGCTATTACCCTGATCCCGCATATGGCGGGAGGCGGCTTTATGCCGACATGGTGGAGCAGGCAATTTTGGCTGAAAAACTTGGTTATCGGGGTGTTACCATCCCTGAGCACCACCTGATCAATGTGTTGATTACCCCATCACCGCTACAGATGGCGGTCAAGGTTGCGGCGGTAACCGAACACGTGGAGATTACCACATCCGTGGTCGTCCTGCCGCTGCATGACATGCGTGTTTTTGCAGGCGAGATCGTGCAGGCGGATATTCTGACCGATGAGCGCCTGATACTCGGTGTGGGGCGCGGCGCATTTGCCTATGAGACAGCCCGCATGGGCGTACCGATTGAAGACACGCGGGAGAAGTTTGATGAGTCTCTCAATGTTCTGCTGGCATTGCTGAGCGAAGAAGAAGTCTCCTGGCAAGGTACATATTATAATTTCGACCCCATAACCATCATGCCCAGACCCGTGCGTCCTCTGCCCATTATGATAGCGGCGCTGCACGAAAAGGCGATTGAGGCCTGTACCAGACGCGGGTTCAGTATTCAGACCACACCGTTGTCGGCAACACCCGAAGTGTTTCGGAATCAGGTCATGGCGCATAAAAACGCCAAGACGGAAATGGGCGTGACCGGTGCCGATCTCAGAATTTTGTTATCGCGAGTCGGCTATTGCGCCCGCAACGAGAAAGATGCCAGAGAAAAGTTGGAACTGGCCTACGATTATTACTCCCGTTTCGACAACGTCTTTACGGGACCGGGCATTGTCAAAAATGGCTGTATCGAGGCGTTACCCAGGGAACAGACCATAGAGGAGCTGGAAAAGAACCTGCTGATCTGCCCACCTGACGAAATGGCTGACCGCTTGTCCACCTATGATGATATCGGCATTGACGAAGTCATCTTTAATTTCAATATTGGTGAATCACAGGCGGAAACACTTGAATCCATGCAACGTTTTGCCAGTGACGTCATGCCTCGTTTTCAAACAGCGCCAGCGAAGCTGGCCATCGTTTAATACGCGAAAAGGATATTTGAATGCCCTCTATCAATGTTGAGATGCTCGCCGGAAAAACCCGCGAGCAAAAAAAAGCTCTCGTCAAGGAACTGACCGAGGGTTATGTGCGCGCCGTTGGTGGTAAACCGGATGGTATCTACATTTTCATCAATGAGTTCGAAAAAGAAGACGTGGGTATCGGCGGTGTTCATGCCATTGATAAGTATCCAGACTAGACGATGGTTGCGGTAGACGTTTCATACCGGATCGAAGGGGCGGGGCCACCGCTCTACATGGTACACGGGATCGGGTCGCGCAAAATAACCTGGGATGGCATCATCCCCGTTCTGCGCGATCATTTTACCTGCGTCAGTTATGATTTGCGTGGCCATGGCGAAAGCCCCGTGCCGCCGGTGCCTTATACGTTGACTCAACTGGTAGAAGACCTGGAAGCGCTGCGCGCGAAACTGGGACATGAGCAGATTCACGTGGTCGGTCACTCACTGGGTGGCATGATTGGTCCTGCTTATGCCCATGCCCACCCGAACCGCACACTCAGTGTGGGACTGCTCAGCACGGCAGCCGGTCGTACAGATGAAGACCGGGCCAAATTACAGGGCGTAATTTCCGCTATGGAGGAGCAGGGGATTGTACCCGTACTCAGCACACTGGTCGCGCGCTGGTATACGGATGAATTTATTGCCGCCCGTCCCGATCTGATCGAGACGCGCATCAAGCAGGTTAATGACACACCCGATGACGTTTTCCTCAGCGTTTTTCATATTTATGCGGAAACTGAAATGGCCCCCTGGCTACACGAGGTAGCGTGTCCCTGTCTGGTGCTAACGGGCGAACTGGACGGCGCCTGCAGCCCGCGCCATAACATGTTCATGGCGGAACTATTGCCGGATTCTGAACTGGTTATTCTGGATAACATCAAACACTCCATCCTCATTGAGGGGCCGGAGCGGGTCGGGCCGCCCGTGCGCGATTTTTTGCTAAAGCACACGGGTTAGGTTTCTCGTCACGCCGGTTTGTTGGCTAACCAGTTGGCGGTTCTGAGCAGGCGGGCATCATCACCCCAGCGACCGACAAGCTGAACGCCGATCGGCAGGCCCGTTTCACCCTCTAACAACGGCAGGGAAATAGCAGGGGTGCCGCAGAAACTCCATGTCGAGCAAAACACCGGATCGCCGGTGCTCTCCAGCCCCTCGGGGGCCTCACCCGTTGCGGCAGGCGTCAGAATGGCGTCGTATGTGTCAAAAGTTTCGTCCAGCAGGGCATTCAGATATGTGCGTTTCTTGAGCGCGGCAATAAAATCGGCGGCCCGGATATCACGTCCGCGTTCGATCTGCGCGCGCAGGTCCGCATGGATATATCCTTCACCCGCTTCATACTCCTTGATGTAGGCTTCGGCGCATTCCGCTTCGACGACAGTCCGGTGCCATGCCATGAGGTTGTTGAAGGCATCGGGCAGGTCCACCTCATCCGCATGATCAGCAAGTGTCTCGCGCAGGTTCTCGAAGATGGTTTGCGTTGCTGGTTCGGCATGTTCCCACATAGGTGTCCGGGCAAAGGCCAGTCTGACGCTCGCTGGCGGCTCGGACGTGGCAATGTCCGAGAGCTTTACTGGCGCTTTGAGGGTGGTGGTCGCATCGTCACCGACGTCTGGCCCGATCAGCACTTCGGTCAACATGGCAATGTCCTCGACAGTTCGGGCAAACGTGCCGATCTGGTCATGGGAAAAGGATTGCATCAATACACCGGTGCGCGGAATCAGGCCATATGTAGGCTTGAAGCCGTAAACACCACAATAAGATGCCGGTCGAATGACCGAGCCACCGGTTTGTGTGCCCAACGCACCCGGTACCATGAAAGATGCCACTGCGGCCGCCGATCCACTTGAGGATCCACCCGGGGTATGATCAGGATTGTGGGGATTACGAGTCTTGCCAGGACCACAGTTCGCCAGTTCCGCCGTTACAGTCTTGCCCATGATGACAGCACCGGCAAGGCGGAGGCGTTCGATGACCACAGCGTCGGTTTTAGGAAGGCGTCCGGCATAGAGCGTTGATCCATACTCGGTCGGCATGTAGGCGGTATCAATAATATCCTTGATACCGATAGGCATGCCATGAAGCGCACCCAGTGAGGCTCCCTGCTGATTATAACTGTCACGGGATTCTGCGGCCTCCAGGGCCGCGACCTCGTTCAGGTAAGCCCATGCGCCAATCTCGACCTCTTTGTCGTCGATTCTTGACAGGCAGCTTTTTACAAAATCAACAGCTTGAAATTTTCCGCTACGGACAGTTTCGACACCTTCGGCCAGGCTCATCTTGCACAGACCCATGCGACTCTTGAACATATCAGTATTCCCGCTCGTTTCACCCGGTCAGGCGGATCAACCCAATACCCGCTGCATAAGCCATTTGGCGTTGCGCAGCAACCGGGCATCGTCGCCACGAGGACCGATAACCTGGACACCAAGGGGGAGGCCGTTCGGGCCGTCCATAAGCGGCAGAGTGACGGCTGGAACACCGCAGTAGGTTGCCAGAGTATTGAAGACAGGGCTGCCCGTTGCATCCAGACCAAGTGGTGCTTCGCCCGTCGTTGCAGGTGTAATAATCATGTCATAGTGCTCAAACACAAGGTCCAGGCCGGCATTGAGCAGGGCTTGGCCGTCAATTGCCGTATTGTAATCAACGGCGCTAACCTTTTGACCCGCCTCGATCATCTCACAGAGTGTGTCGGTTAGCTGGTCCTTTCCACGCTTGTAGTAGTGGGAGAAATTTTTCGCAAGATCGGCGTACATAATATTGCGGTGCATACCGACAAGGCCGTTGAATGGTTCTGACAGTGGCAGGTCACTGCAGTCATCACCCAGGACCTCAACGAGTTCCTCAAACGCTTCCTGCGTTGCGTCGTCCGCCTGGTCCCACACAGCAGTTCTGGCGAAAGCGACCATAGGCCGCATGGGCGGCTCGGTGGCCAATACGTCCCTGAGCGGCGGGCGTGCCCTAACGACGGTGTGCCGGTCGTCCGGGTCGTAAGCCACGAGCACCTCGGATATCAATGCAATGTCTTCGAGGCCGCGCGCGAATGTTCCAATGGTGTCAAGCGGCGGTGACTGGCAAAGGACGCCCGATCTGGGAATCAATCCGTGGGTTGGCTTGAAACCGACAACACCGCAATAGGACGCAGGACGAATGATGGACCCGTTGGTTTGGCTGCCGATGGCCAGTGGCACCATGTAGGATGCGACCGCCGCCGCCGAGCCGCTGGACGAGCCCCCCGGTGTATGTTCGGTGTTGTGCGGATTTCGGGTTTTGCCCGGTCCATACACGGCGAGTTCCGTCGTCACGGTTTTACCCATGATGACCGCGCCAGCTTCCCGAAGCAGGCTGACGACACGGCTGTCTTCCATGGGTAGACGGCCTGAATCAAGGACTGTACCGTTTTCAGTCGGCAACAGTTTGGTGTCGCAAATATCCTTTATACCAACCGGAATGCCGTGAAGCAGGCCCATTGGGCCGCCCGCACTCCTCCGTTGATCCAGTTGGCGCGCCTGTTCAAGGGCATACTCAGGTTTCAGGTGTGCCCATGCCTGGACATCGCCGTCCACCTGATCGATTCTTTCGAGGCAGGCCTGGACCAGCTCTTCCGATGTAATTTCGCCGTTGCGTATCTTTTCAACGGCGTCGGTAGCAGACAATTCGATCAATGACATGCGCAGCAGGTCCTGTCTTCGCCGGATAATGTATTTTTTATAGTTGCTGGCGGTAAATTCATCAGGGCTTCTTGCGGTAACATGTATCCCAGAAATCAAAAAGGATCAGTGGCAGTATACCGAAGCAGATTACCCAGAACGGAAGGCCGCCCCAAAAACCGGCCGCACCAGTGGATATGCTATAGGCCAATCCGAGAACAAACACAGAAACCAAAAAGGTCCCGGTTAAGGCGGAAAGTTTTTCAATGAGTTCTGGTGACATGGTTTGTGTACTCCATTATTCAGGTCGCGCAGTTCCTACGGGATGTATTTACCGAACAGAACGTCTGGTAACCACAAGGCAATTCCGGGGAACTGATACATCAGGACCATGATCGATATCACGATGGCGAGGTACGGCATGATGCCTCTGAAGATATCCATCAATTCGATCAAGTTTCCCAAAACCCCCTTCAGGTAGTAGGCGGACATGGCCATAGGCGGCGTGAGGAATGACGTTTGGAGGTTAAGCGCCACCAACATGGCAAAGAAATAGGGGTTCACGCCAAAGGTATCCAGCATGGGCAGGAAGATCGGTACAAAGATGATCAGGATTTCCGACCACTCCAGCGGCCACCCTAACAGGAAGATAATGAGTTGCACGAGGACCAGGAACTGCCAGGGTGCCAGGTTAAATCCGAGAATGAAATGCTCGATAATTTCGTGACCACCCAGGTATGAAAACACTGAGGCAAATGTCCAGGAACCAACAAACAGCCAACAGACCATTGCCGTCGCCTTGGCAGTCAAATAAACGGAGTCCTTCAGCATTCCCCAACTGAGGGAGCGGTATAGCCCGGCCAGAATGAGTCCGCCAAACGCGCCCATCGCTGCCGCTTCGGCCGGCGTTGCAAGGCCGCCCAGAATGGAACCAAGAACCAGCATGATCAGGGCGGTCAGCGGAACGAATGAGGTTAACAATTGCCAGTAAACAACACGGCGTGGCGGCACATCCTCCTCGCGCGGCTTGGGCGCGATGGAAGGATTAATCATGACCCGAACAATAACATAGACAATATACGATCCTGCCAGCAACAGTCCCGGCAGCATGGCCGCCGCATACAGGCGCAACGGTGATAATTCAGCAATTGCCGCATAGACGATCAGCATGATCGAAGGCGGTATAAGGATGCCAAGCGTGCCACCGGCGCAGATGACGCCGGACGCAAAACTCTTGTCATAGTGGGCCTTGGCCATAGCTGGAAATGCCAGTAATCCCATCAGGGTTACAACCGCGCCAACGATACCACTGGCCGTTGAAAATACGGCGCAAGTGATCAGCGCTGCAATGGCCATGGAGCCCGGCAAATTACGCGCTGCCATCTGCAGCGAGTAGAAAAGCTTGTTGACGATGTTGGCCCTTTCGACCACGTAGCCCATAAATAGAAACAACGGTATGGCAACCAGCGTATCGTTTTCCATCACGGAATAGGTGTTCTGGTTCAGCAGATAAAAAATGTTATTGCTAAAGGCATCTGCAATGGTCTGGATGCTGCCCGCGTCCATGTAGGCGTAATAGCCAAAACCGACACCCATGGCGAGCAGGGTGAAGGCGACCGGAAATCCGAACAACACCATCACAATAAACAGGGACAGCATCAGGATTGCTACTTCGGGGTTCGTCATCTGGCCGGATTCTCCGTCTCAACAAATTGAGTTACTGAATGGAAGGTCATCAGATTTCGAGTCCTGTTGCCTGGCCTTTGAGAAGGTCTTCAGTTTCCCTGGAATCTTCAAGACGGGGTAGCCACCGATTGGTCTTTATGGCGAGGTAGCAGCGCATGCATTCCGCTACGCCCTGTACAATGAACAAAGCACCGGCCAGCGGGATCAGGGTTTTAAAGTAGTAAACCTGAATTCGGGCCGGGCTGTTCCAGCTAACTTCCTTGTAGCGCCACGAGTCAGAGGCGATTTCCCAACCAAACCAGAACAGGGCAGCCATGCCAGGGAAAAAGAAAACGATATACAACAGCAAATCCAGCCTGGCCTGCCCGCGCGGTTGCAGGAACCGGTAAATCACATCGGCCCGCACGTGGGTATCCTGCGCCAGCGCGTACGGTCCGGCCATCAGGAACAGCGCACCATACATCTGCACCATCATGTCGAACACCCACACAGTCGGGGAGTTGAGCACATATCGGACAAAGACTTCGTAAGCGACCGAAAAGGTCAAAATCAGGATGCACCAGCCAAAAGCACGGCCTACCCAGATGCTTAAACTTTCAATTGCATGAATAATCGATATCACGGATTGGTCTCCCGCCTTCTGGGCCTGCTACGCAATACCTAACACACGAGTGACCAAATGTTAGGTATTACCAACCGGACCAGATACTAGAGGGACAGCCCGTGGGCTGTCCCTCCAAAACTGGTTGTTCCCGCGACATCGTGTCGCAAGGCTTGATTGATCAGATCAACCGAAGTGGTGCTTGTAAGCGATGCCGTAATCCGGCTGGTTCAGAAGCAGGTAGTTCATCACCTTCTTGGCATAAACTTTCTGCGATGCAACAACTTTGGCAAAGAACGGATCTTCCGCAGAAATCCGGTCAACAACCACATCCCATGCCTTCAATTGATCGGACATAACAGAGTCCGGTGTGCGGTAGACGTTGACACCATGCTCTTCCTTCAATTTGATCAGATCGTCGGCATAACTAAGCGTGTTATTCCAGTAGAAATTGGAATTTTCGGCTTCTGACGCGTACTCCAGGATGCTCTGAAGTTCTGGTGCCAGGGAATCAAATTTTTTCTTGTTGAATGTGACTTCGAAACATTCCTGGGACTGGTGGAAACTGGCCAGATGATAATGTTTGGATACATCCTGCATACCGAAATCACTGTCGGAGGTGGGGTTGTTGAACTCGGCTGCATCAATCAGGCCACTCTTCATGGCGGGCTGAATTTCGCCACCGGGAAGCTGAACGACGGACATGCCCATTTCGTTCAAGACGTCAGCCGCAAGCCCAACCGTACGGTACTTCAGGCCTGTCATTTGGCTGGAATCTTTAATTTCTTCCTTGAACCACCCGAGTGGCTGCGCTGGCATGGGGCTGTTGAAGAAGCTGACCAGATTGAGACCGAGGGTTCCCATCAGTTCATTGAAGAGGTCCTTGCCGCCGCCATAGTGGATCCAGCCGAGCATTTCCTGCGCTGACCAGCCGAAACACGGGCCGGTACCAAACAGAGACGCCGCAGGAGACTTGGAATACCAGTAAGCTGGTACATAATGGGCACCATCAAGAACACCGCGGTGGACGGCATCCTGCATCTGGCTGGTTTTGACAACTGAATTAACCGACAACAGGTCGATTTTCAGGCCGCTGCCGGCCATTTTGTTAACACGGTCAACGTAGCTTTTGGCGTTTTCCAGAAAAATTCCGCCGCCCCATGCTGCCTGAACTTTCAGTACAGTAGCAGCCTTGGCAACATGCGGTGCTGCAACAGCGGTTGCCGCCGCGCCTGCGCCTGCGACGGTTGCATTACGAAGGAACTTGCGACGTGACACATCCTTTTTGGGCGTGGTTAAGGGCCTTTTTTTGTCTGACATCAGTAATCTCCCTGTTATCTTTTTGGTATGGTCATTTCACCAGTCCATGGGCATCGTTCGGTGTGCCAATGAGCCGCTGAATCCATTCTTCCAGTCCAGATTACATCCGGACATTGGAGGTGAGTGTATGGTATACCACAGAAAATCGGTAGTAGTTTTTTCGCGAAATTCAGAATTATTTACCCATTCGGGTGGTCACAAGAGAACCCGGACGGGTAGGCGGGGTTATTCATCCCATGATCGCCATTTAGGCAACGCGGTCACCGGGCGGGGCACCGGAAAAATATGCGTCCATGTTGTCCAGCGCGCGGAAACCCATGGCATCGCGTGTTTCTCTGTTGGCACTGCCTATGTGGGGCAGGAGAAATGTATTGGGCAAAGCAGCGATGTCCGTATTTCCGCCGGGCTCGGTCACATAAACATCTAGACCCGCAGCGGCAATATGGCCGGACTTGAGCGCCTCGATCAGGGCCGGTTCATCAATGAGCGCGCCGCGTGCCGTGTTGATGACAATGGCACCTGCGGGAAGCTGTTTCATGCGGGCAGCATCAAAAAACCCCCGTGTTTCGGGTGTGGCCGGGCAATTCAGCGAGAGAACATCGCATGCCGGCAACAGTTCATCCAAAGTGGCACAATACCGGGCGCCCTGTTCCAGTTCTGGAGAAAGACGCGAGCGGTTATAATACAGAATGTTCATGTCAAACCCGCGCGCGCGCTGGGCCAGCGTCTGGCCAACCCGACCCATTCCAATGATTCCCAATGTTTTGCCAGTAATAGCCGTTCCGACCATGAACGCGGGGCTCCAGTCTTTCCATGAACCGTCGCGCATCATTCTCTCGCCTTCGCCGGCGCGGCGTGCGGCACCCAGCATCAGCAACATGGCGGTTTCAGCCGTGGCGTCGCTCAGGACATCCGGGGTGTTCGTGACCACAATGCCCCTGGCCCTGAATGCCTCCAGGTCACAATGATCCACACCAACAGAGAAGTTTGCCACGATCCTGACGCAGTCTGGTAACGCGGCGACGAGATCTTCGGTGAAGTGTTCTGTATGGCAGGGCAGGATGGCGTCAGCATACCGGGCGCGCTCAAGAATCTCATCGGCACCGTACAATTTATCGTCAGGGTTCAGATCAGCAACGTAATCTCTGTTCAATCGGTCATGTACAGCATCCGGCAACTTTCTGGTAACGAAAACAGTTGGTTTTGATAACATTTACTTTTCCTGATTATACGGGTTGGCTGCGGTTTTGGAGTGACTTGACAGAAACACCTTACATGTTTGTGTTGAATGCTTGAATAGGTGAAATAATTATCGCATTGTCGCGCCGGTTTCACCGCTGCAAGTCTTGGGACGGGCTGGCAACACGACAATTTGTGGCGGTATTTCCATCCTTATGATCCTATTGACACTCAAGGAGTTTGAGTATGAGTTTTCACATTGTCGAGCAGGCGCAAGCACGCCTCAACCGTTCTGAACTGGCCGTCCCCGGGTCAAATCCTACTTTTATGGAAAAAGCCGCCAATAGTACCGCAGATGTGGTCTTCCTGGACCTGGAAGATGCTGTCGCTCCGGACGATAAAGTTCAGGCACGTAAAAACATCATTGAAGCCCTGAACGATCTGGATTGGTCTGGCAAGACTGTCTCAGTACGCATCAATGGCCTGGATACACACTACATGTACCGCGATGTTGTAGATGTGGTGGAGCAGGCCGGTCATAACCTGGATATGATCATGATACCCAAAGTGGGTACAGCGTCTGACGTGTACGCCATTGACATGATGTGTACCCAGATCGAAGACAACATGAAGATTGGCAAGCGCATCGGTTTCGAGCTGATTATCGAGACTGCGTTGGGTATGCAGAACCTGACCGAAATTGCCGCAGCTTCAAAACGCAACGAGTCATTGCACTTCGGTGTTGCCGATTACGCTGCGTCGACCAAGGCACGTACCACCGTTATTGGTGGGCCAAACAAGGATTATGCTGTCCTGACTGATGCTGATGATAATGGTAATCGTGACGTCCACTGGGGCGATATGTGGCACTACCCCATCGCCAAGATGGTTGTGGTCGCACGTGCCAACGGCCTTCGTCCTATTGACGGACCGTTTGGTGATTTCTCTGACTCAGATGGTTATGCTGCGCAGGCCATGCGCGCATCCACATTGGGGT
Organism: Rhodospirillales bacterium; assembly: GCA_021775325.1. Lineage (GTDB taxonomy): Bacteria > Pseudomonadota > Alphaproteobacteria > Rhodospirillales > Casp-alpha2 > JABJGO01. The sequence goes on along the minus strand of JAJFID010000253.1, from coordinate 7,739 downwards.
GTGAAGGCAAGTGGGCCATTCATCCCAGCCAGATTGATCAGGCGAACGATCTGTTCAGTCCCAGCGACGAAGAAGTCAGCAAGGCGAAACGTATTCTGGAAGCCATGGAGCAGGCCAAAAAAGACGGTCAGGGCGCTGTTGCCCTTGATGGTCGGTTGATTGATATTGCGTCTATCCGTCAGGCCGAAGTCATGGTGGAAAAAGCGGCTCAGATTGCGGCAAACTGATAATCCCGGCCTGACTTGGACTCCACAGGAATAAACAAAGGCGGTACTACGAAGTACCGCCTTTGTCTTGTGGCTTTGGTGGCAGGATAGTATTTTATTGCCAACCACATAATTAAGGCAGATGCATGCATAACTATCTGGATTTTGAGAAACCGATCGCCGAACTGGAAGGCAAAGTCGAGGAACTGCGCCACCTGACCGGGTCGGAAGAAGTCAATATTGTCGAAGAAGTCGGCAAACTGCAGACCAAGGTGGAAAAGCTGCTCAAGTCCACTTACGCCAAACTGTCGCCTTGGCAAAAGGCGCTGGTTGCACGACATGCCAACCGGCCCCACACGGTCGATTATCTTCGTGACCTGATTACCGAATTCACACCACTTGCGGGCGATCGCGCCTATGCAGAAGATTCTGCGATCATGGGTGGCCTGGGCCGATTCCGCGGACAATCCGTCGTGGTGATCGGACACGAAAAGGGCGCTGATACGGATAGCCGTATCCGGCACAACTTTGGTATGGCCAGGCCCGAAGGCTATCGGAAGGCTCAGAGATTGATGCATCTGGCGGACCAGTTCCATCTGCCGGTCATCACATTTGTTGATACACCCGGTGCTTATCCCGGTATTGATGCGGAAGCGCGTGGTCAGGCGGAAGCAATTGCCCGCAGTATTGAGGTATGCCTCGGTCTGAAAGTGCCCATGGTCAGTGTAATTATTGGCGAGGGTGGATCAGGTGGTGCTATTGCAGTGGCTACGGCAAATGTCGTGTTGATGCTGGAGCACTCCATTTACTCAGTAATCTCGCCAGAAGGCTGTGCTTCAATTCTATGGCGCGACAAAGATCAGACCCAGGCGGCAGCCGAGGCCCTGCGGCTTACCGCTCAGGACCTGCTTAAACTTGGGGTGATTGATGCCGTGATTGATGAGCCCCTGGGTGGTGCGCACCGGGACTCCGGAACGGCTATTGCTGCGGTGGGGGACGGAATTGAAAGTGCGCTGGAACAATTCGCTGGCCTGGATGGTGGTATCATCAAAGCCAAGCGTCGCGAAAAGTTTCTTGAAATGGGTAAACAGGGGCTTTCCTGAAATCCGGCCTGAATTTGTATCTGAATTCTGATCTGAACGGTTACTGTTCCAGTTGATCCTGAAGAATATTGCGTAGTGGCACGGCCATGGATTCCTGGTTTCTGTTGCGGGCAGCACCGAGATGATTGGCTAACCTCTTGCGCCATCCAGTATCGTTTTGGCAACCCTGATCGTCCGATAGTGCCAACCCCAGAGATTCATACAGATCAAACAACGTGGCGGTATTCATATCTCGGGATAACAACCACGCGTCGTCCGACGTGGTTTCCACGAACCCGAATTCCCGTAACCGGGCGAGCGTCATGTCTACCTGTTCCTCGTCGCACAGAGACCGTTTGATCAAGCGTGCACGGGCGGTGGCTTGGCCCGTCTTCGTACCGCTGTACAGGACGGAAAGGATCGCAACGGCGATGGTTATGCGTTCATCCGGGCTGGCACTGGCAAACTCGTTGGCCCGTAAAGCCCGCCGCCATTCTGTGACGGCGGTGGTGATAAATGCGCCCAACAGCACGACGGTCCATGACAGGAACATCCAGATCAAAAAGATAGGAACCACGCTGAGCGCACCGTATATGCTCTGATAGGTGGGAAATGTTGCCACATACCAGCCAAACAACTGGCGCAGGACCGTGAACAGTACACCGGCGGACAAACCGCCAATCAATGCGGCCTTAGGTGAAACTGCTCTGTTCGGAATAACCAGATAGAACACAGTGAAGGCTGCGGCCATCAGCAACGACGACACAACGCGTCCCAGCACGGACCAGCCAACGATGCCACCGATAGCATCCACACCAATCCAGCGGGATGCAACGAAGACATAGGTGGCCAGTGACAGACCTGCGCCGACCAGAACTGGCCCCAGTGTCATCATCGCCCAGAACACCAACAGGCGTGGTATCAGTGGCCGCGGTTTACTGACCCGGAAAATGACGTTCAGATCAGCCTCGATGGTCACAAACAGCAGAATTGCTGTTGCCATAATGCCGATGATGCCAACGGAAGACAGCGACGTGGTATTGGCAATGAAAAGGTCAAACTGGTCCCGCATGGAATCGGCTGACTGCGGCATGAGGTTGGAAAAAATCACATCCTGAATTTGTTCACGCATGCCCTCAAAAACCGGGAATGCGGCCAGCATTGAAAAGGTGATCGCAGCGAGCGGTACGATTGCCAGGAGCGAGGTATAACTAAGCCCGGCTGCCATGCGCCACCCGCGATCAGCCTTGAATCGTCGCCACGCATGTTTGGTAGTGCCCAGGACGGACTCCGTAATCTGCGCGTGGTTTGGCAAATTCATAGTGTTGTTTCTTTGTGTTTGATGATCATGGGATAATTATAGGGCATACGTTTCATGGTGAAACCCATCTAAGCTGTTTCGGCTGCCCGCCTAAGCTAATCCAGTTGTTTTTCGCGAAATGGCCACTGTGTGATCAGGACGCCGCCAATCACCAGCAACGCACCAAATACCTGCTGCATAACAATAAGACCGCCGAGGGCCACCGCCATTACCATGACGTAGAACGGCACCATGTTCTGGTGGAAGGCGCTGATTGTCACCCCGATCCGCGAGACTGCGGACAGCCACATCAACATGCCACAACCATTTGAAATCGCCGCAATCCAGACCATAAGCCCTACAGACCTCGGTGTTGGCACATAATAGAGGTTCACCAGCCCAACGAGATGCGCCGTGACAATGATGACGCATGCAATCAGGCCGCCGGCAATCAGTGTCAGCGCCGTAATACTGGCGGTACTTAACATTTTCATGTGTTTTACTGTGGCGCGGGAGTACCAGGCGAAACAGGTCACGGCGACGACCAGCAAAATCTCCCCGCCCTGAAATCCAATGTCATCGAGATCACCGTAAACACTGGCCCAGACGCCGCCAGTGACCGCAAGTGCAATGCCGAATGTCCATTTCAGCGTTACACGCTGCTCGCCATCTACCACCGCCAGCAGAAAGGCTATTGGCGGCATCATCGTTACAAGGATGGCTGCTGTAACAGGATTGGAATACATCATGCCCACGTTGAGGCACACGGTCGCAATACTCAGAGGGATTCCGCCGACGATTAACAGCTTTTTCCACGGCGCGTGCATAACATCGGACAGATTGCCCTGCCACCACATGAATGGCAACAAAGCCAGACCACCGATAACCAGTCTCCCCATGGCTGTAACCAGCGGGTGCCACGTCTGCAGGATTTCATCAGTGGCCGGGAACGACGTCGACCACAGGATCATGCTGCCCATGGCAAGCGCGTTTCCCGACAAACGGTTCGGTTTGCTCATTGCCGTCTTTCCATCGCTGGTGCACCTGTCATTCATTCAGCTTGATTGTCCTCTTTAGAATGGATCAAGACGCATTCAAACCAGAAACCAAATTTATTTTGCGCACATCCTTGTTGATTGGCCGCTATCATGTATGAGAATGTTGGCCCGCATGAGTAGCCCACGGTGGAGATACAGGCATGACCGACGGCGCAAAACCAGAAGACACGCACAAGACTACAGTCGAATCCGATGTCGCCCGTCGCCTGAAGCCGGGCCCTGAATTCGACCCGGTCAATCTGATGACACAGATTTTTGACGATTCCGCAAGTTTTGTCGGGCCTGCGGAAGACGTGCTGTTGTCCTGGCTCATGCGGCTTTCACCCAGTGTGGATCAGTCGGTAGCGGCACGGAGCGTTCTGGATACCATTGTTGGCACTATTGATGATGACGCATCAGATGAGAGCCGGAAACTGGCCGAATTGTTGCGGCAGTCTGCCAACCAGGTTCATACACCCGTGGCAAACAATGGTCAGCGACGCGGTGGGCGATCCGCTCGTATTCAGAACTGACTGGCCCGAAGATGCCTCTCGATCTGGATCAGGCTGCAGAGATTCTTGCCCGTGGGCGGCTGGATCGCACGCCGCTGGATTTCCTGCCGGAAACCTGTCGACCCGAAACAGAGACTCAGGCCTACGAAATACAATCTCTACTCAATGCGCGACTGGAAACCCTTGGGCTTGGTCCAAGGACCGGTTACAAGATCGGTTGCACAACGTCGGTCATGCAGGAATTTCTTGAAATTGATCATCCCTGTGCGGGAGGAATCATGGCTGGCACGGTTCACCATCAGGTCGGTGATACACGGTTCGATGACTTCCAACACGTGGGTGTTGAATGTGAAATCGCCGTCCGGATGTCGGAAGACGTAGTGATTTCACCCGGTCGCAAGACAACCTCTGCTGAAGTAGCACGTGCGGTAGGATCATGCATGGTCGCGATCGAAATTGTTGATGACCGCTACGCGGATTATGCGACTACCAGCACACCTACGCTGATCGCAGACAATTTTTTTGGTGCCAGTTGTGTCCTGGGGGAAGAAATAACCAGTTGGCGTGACCTCGATCTCGAAAATATTGGCGGCAGGATGCTTGTTGACGAGACCGAGGTCGGTGCAGGCCAGGGATCAGCAATCCTGGGGCATCCGCTAAATGCGTTGAGCTGGTTAGCCAGTGAACTGGCAAAAACGGGTCAGATATTGAAAGCCGATGAATTTGTTCTGCTCGGCAGCATCGTGAAAACCCACTGGGTCAACCGCGGTGAATCTATCATTGCCGAGATCGATGGCCTTGGTCGGATTGAGGCGCGGTTCAGTTAATCCTTACGCAACCTTGCCATGACAGTGCTTGAACTTGTTGCCGGAGCCACACGGGCAGGGACCGTTGCGCGCAACGCGTCCCCAAGTGGACGGATCATCAGGATTGCGATCTTCAGGTTTCACCCGGGATGCGACGGTAAGCTTGGCGGGCGGTGTCGTCACTTCCGCGTCGCCAGCTGAAGCGCCATCAGCTAGCGCCGGATCCTGCCGGGTCTCATGCATCTCCTGCTGGCGGGGTTGGAAGATGGACTCTGCCGGATTGGCCTGAATCTCCACATGGGATAGAATCATTGTGACGCGCTGGCGCAGACTATCGAGCATTTCCTGGAACAGATTGAAGGCCTCGCGTTGGTATTCGCGAAGCGGGTCGCGCTGTCCATAGGCCCGCAGACCGATACCCTGACGCAGATGATCCAGTGTCAGAAGATGCTCTTTCCACATTTGATCAAGGATCTGCAGCAAAAGGTTTTTTTCAACATCACGCATGACAGCGGGTCCGAACCGGGCAGCTTTTTCAGCCATTTTGCGATTTGAGGCATCGGTTACCCGCTCAAGAATTTCCTGGTCCGCAATACCTTCTTCCTTAGCCCAATCCGCCACCGGCAGATCAAGACCAAAGATCCTCATGCATTCTTCGTGTAGCAGATCGATATCCCACTGTTCAGCATAGGCTTTTTCGGGAATACATGTGCTGACGATGTCCAGCACGGCCTCTTCCCGCATGCCCTGAACGGTTTGTGACACATCGTCAGTGGCCATGAGTTCTTTACGCTGGTCATAGATGACTTTGCGCTGGTCATTCATGACGTCATCAAATTTCAGCAGGTTTTTGCGAATTTCGAAGTTGCGCGCCTCAACCTTTTCCTGAGCCTTGGCCAGTGCCTTGTTTACCCACGGGTGTACAATGGCCTCACCATCTTCGAGGCCCAGTTTCTGCAACATGGAATCGATCCGTTCCGATCCAAAAATGCGCATCAGATCGTCTTCCAGTGACAGATAAAACTTTGATCCACCCGGATCGCCCTGACGGCCGGAGCGGCCACGCAACTGGTTGTCGATGCGGCGGCTTTCGTGACGTTCGGTACACAGCACAAATAGCCCCCCGGCGGCCAGAGCAGACTGTTTGTCGACGGCGACTTTAGCCCGCAGTGTCTCTTCGGCTGTGGCGCGTTTTGCATCGCCGGACATACCGTCCAGTTTCTGTTTGACCATCATGTCCACGTTGCCACCCATCTGGATATCGGTGCCGCGACCGGCCATGTTCGTGGCAATGGTTACGCCACCGGGCTCACCAGCCTGGGCGATAATATAGGCTTCCTGCTCGTGATGACGGGCGTTGAGTACGTTGTGCTTGATCTTGCGATCTTTCAGCAGCTTGGCGAGAATTTCGGATTTCTCGATACTGACCGTACCAACCAGCACCGGTTGGCCGCGCTCGCGGCATTCTTCAATCTGGGCAACGATTGCCTCGTACTTTTCGGCGGCAGTACGGTAAACCTCGTCATCCATGTCCTTGCGAATGCATGGAACGTTTGTGGGGATGTCGATCACATCCAGTTTGTATATCTCGGAGAATTCGCCGGCCTCGGTCATGGCCGTACCCGTCATGCCAGCCAGCTTGGGATACAGCCGGAAGTAGTTCTGGAAGGTAATGGACGCCAGAGTCTGGTTTTCATTCTGGATGGTGACGCGCTCCTTGGCTTCCAGTGCCTGGTGCAGGCCATCAGAATAACGCCTGCCTTCCATCATACGTCCGGTGAACTCGTCAATGATGATGACTTTGTCATCCCGCACGATGTAGTCCGTATCACGGGAAAACAGCGTATGGGCCCGAAGCGCCTGATTGGCGTGGTGGACCAGATTGATATTTTGGATATCGAACAATCCACCTTCGGTGAGTAACCCGGCAGTGGTCAGCAATTCTTCCACATGTTCGGCACCGTCATCGGTGAACGTGACACCACGCGCCTTTTCATCTTTTTCGAAATCGCTCTCAACGAGGCTCGGGATCAATTTGTCGATAGCCGTGTAGAGTTCGGAATTGTTTTCGGTAGGACCTGAGATAATCAGCGGTGTCCGGGCTTCATCGATGAGGATGGAGTCGACTTCGTCGACGATAGCAAAGTTGAACTCGCGCTGGACCATATCTTCCAGACGAAACTTCATGTTGTCGCGCAGATAATCAAACCCAAACTCGTTATTGGTGCCATAGGTAACATCGCAATTGTAGGCGGCCTGCCTTTCCTTGTCGCTCAAGCCATGCACGATGCAGCCAGAAGTCAGACCCAAAAATCCATACACTTGCCCCATCCATTCGGCATCACGGCTGGCAAGGTAATCATTCACGGTCACCACATGGGCACCTTTGCCGCTGACGGCATTCAGATAGACCGGCAACGTGGCAACCAAGGTCTTGCCTTCGCCGGTTTTCATTTCGGATATCATGCCATTGTGCAGAACCATGCCGCCCAGCAACTGGACATCGAAATGACGTTGTCCCAGGGTTCGTTTGGCTGCTTCACGTACGGTGGCGAAGGCCTCTTCCAGAATGCTGTCCAGAGTTTCACCGCCTTCCAGGCGGGTACGGAACTCTTCAGATCTTGCTTTGAGGTCTGCGTCGGACAGCTTTTCGAGCTCAGGTTCCAGCGCATTAATAGCGTCAACACGCCTGGACAAGTCCTTGAGATAGCGGTCATTGGCGCTGCCAAAGATTTTCTTAGCGATGGCTTCGAACATAAAAAACTGAACTCCCGGACGCGCGACGGTATCTCAAGT
>JAJFID010000252.1 GCA_021775325.1 Rhodospirillales bacterium | reverse complement strand
AGAATGCGCATCGGTTTTGTCGTGGGTGTTGTGGACCGGATGTTACAACGTCCCTATGCGCCAACCGTCTCCATGTTTGTTAAAGGTGAGCACGCGAAGAAAATGATTGTGGTCGCCAATGGCAGGGATCGGCTGAATACCCTGTTCAGGGTGCGGGCATTTCTTGCTACGATGACTTCTGTAGCCCGCGCATCCCCCATGTTTGCTGATTTACAAGTAGAGGACGTCTTCACATTTATCGATTTGCTGAAGATGCTCGGGTTCAAACAGATCACGTTGAGCGACGGCGATACGTTCAGCCATCAGATTATCATAAATTAAAACCAGTTGATTTTTCTTCACCGAACCTGAACGCCAATTAACGGACTTTCAGACCAGCATCCAAAGCGGAATCCAGTGCTTTTTCCAGATCCTTTGCCTCTTTTTCAAGCTGGCTCTCCAATCGTTTTATTTTGCGATTGAGGCTTTCGATGTTCTTCAGCCGGTTGCGGCGTTTGCCGGCCTCCCGTTTGCGCCAGAACTTGCGGATGGGCCATTCAAACGCGGTGGCCAACAAAACGAAACCGGCGAATCCACACACCATGGCACCGGCCATATAACCGACCTTGTTGATGGAAACGGCGGTGCCCCAGAAACCGATTGTGATCAAGCTCGCGGCTGCTGTAAACAGCAATCGGTTGGTGATGGGATCCTCGCGGATCATTTCGTTTTGGGCGTCGGCTATATTGGTGGCGATCTCTGTCAACGCCATGGCTTGCCACTTTTTGAAAGACATGCCCTCGTCCAGCGTCCGCCCCTCGCGAATGAACTGCTCGAGACGCAGGATCACAAAAGTCGCCCGGTCCTCCGGCGACGGATTATCCGGCAGGTCAGGAACAATGAAACCATCCGGTGACCGGTATGTAACCATGCAGCGCTCCACTCACAAAAATCCAACCCTACTACACCACACACTTGGTTAAGGGAGCGTTTCGATTTTGAATGACAGACGATTCTATTTGGATCGATACAACGGCCCAATGACCTGATCGCCGGACTTCGGTGGACACAGATCCATGTCACCCGTATGGCCGTAACTTGACCATACACCAAACCCGAGCCGTGCCAGAATTTCAGGCGGACACGCATCCATAACCGCCGGGCGCAAGCCTCGCGTGTAGTTCTCGATCGGTCGGCATTGCGGACCACAGCACGCCGTTGTAATGCCGTAGCGGGACTGGTCACTGGAATTGGACCATGCCGAGTGCCACAGCCGTCCGTCAAAAACAAAGGCGGTTCCGGCGGGGCCTTCCGCCGCTATGGAAGGTATTTTGTGCGGCACACTGGTGTCGGGCGCACAACCGCTGAGATGGCTGCCGGGTACCACCCGAGTGGCCCCGGTTTCCACAGTAAAAGGCGTCACCATCCACATGATGTTGGCGACCATGGGCGGTGATACGGCGACCTGTGCCTGTGTCGGATCAAGCCCATTCCCGATATCCCGTCGCATGGCAGAGGCCCGCATGTGAGGCCTGTCCGGTTCCTGAAGTGGTGGCATCCACCATTGGTCTGTATGCAGGGACATGATGCCAGCGCCGGGGTGTTGAATTTGGGAATCCACACAGGAAATCTGATAATCCGGCCCCAGTACATATTCGATCAGAGACATGGCGAGAGGATGGCGGACGAGCTCCAGAAAAACGTCACCCTTGTTCAGCAGCATGTTGACCCATTGGGCATGGGCTATTGGGTTGGCAGGGTTACTTTGGTCATAGAAATCTTGTTCACACCGGGCTTGCTCAAACAACCGGTCCTGAATGCGTGACAGCAGGGGACCGGCAAGGGCATCGGCGATGATCCCGTAACCAAACACGTCCAGATCATTGCGCAACTTCGCCGGGTCCGTCTCCGGTTTGGGGAGAGTTGAAACATCCCATGGCGGGTCATCAATTACAGTATCCTGCGGCACCGATGATTGTGTTGCGTTATCCAACATTCGATCCTTTGGAATCTGGTACCAATCAAGCCTATGATGCATGGCGGGCGAACTCAATGGCGATATCACGGTGCTAGCGAAACACTTGCTTAAATACTTTCGTGTAAACACTGCACCGGGATCGCGTGTTAGACAAGTTGGTGAACTGAATGCACTTGGACATTCTCATCGTATCGTATAATCGACCGGAGTATCTGGGAACTCTCATCGATTCATTGCTTCGACAATACGACGGTTCCTATGAGGTGGGCCAGTTTCATCTGATGCAGGACGGGCCCAATCCTGCCCGTCTGGAAGAAGATGGTAAAAAGATCGACCAGTGTATCGGTCTGTTTCAACGTGCCTATCCCCGTGGTCATACCCACGCGGCAAGAGTGAATATTGGAATCAACGGTAACTACACGCTGGTGGTCCGCCATATGGCGGAGTCAGAGGCAGATGCGGTTATTGTGCTGGAAGACGATCTGGAACTCTCGCCTCACTACCTGAATGTCATGACAACATTGCTGACGTATGCGCAGACATCCACACAGATAGGTATGGTTTCGGCCAAGGGCAAGCTGGGTGCGTCCATGGAATATCAGAAATTACGTCAACGCGCCCTGCTGCCTATGACGTCCGCGTTCGGTATCCAGCGCTGGGGCTGGGGGATGACCCGGGACACCATGACCGAGTTCGTACCCATCCTGGAGATGTATCTGGATTACGCCCACCGGTTGGGTTTCCCGGATAATGGTGATCCGGTCAATCGCGCCAGCAAGTTCGATGACATGCAGCGTTTTATCAACCAGATAGGATTCTACCAGACCACCGACGGAATCGAGATCGATACCATGTATGACGTGGCAGCCTATTTGCTGGGGCGCGTCCACTTGTGTACATACGCCAACTTCATCAAACCCATTGGCGAGACCGGCATTCACTTCAGTGAAGAAATGTTTCGTCTGAACAATTTTCATAATGCCGAGTTGTTCCCGTCACCACCCGAAGACTTTGCCTGGTACGAGCCTGAATTGATGCTCCATATCCAGACCCTGATACGGCGGTTTTATACAACCACCCGGCTGAACTACAATTCCGGCATGTTTGCCTGTGACTATCCCTTTGACGGTGTTCAAAATATTGATCTGGTACGGGCACTGTACGAGGATGTATTCGGATGGCCGCTGACAGATCATGACGTTGCCATCCACAAGTACCCCCAACTCGTCGATGACAAAACCGACTGGCCCGGCCCGGCCAGAGACCTGTTGAAGACGTCGAAACCCATTGAAAGACGCTATGCGTTTCCGTACGCGGTTTAGGAAAACTCCACCACGAAATCCTTGAACTTGCCTGTTTTTGATAACGGCATGTCTTTGAAGTAGGCGAAATTTATCGCGAACGGATAGCCCAGTTTTTTCTGCACCCATTCTGCGATGTTGTTTTCTTCGTCGGGTGTGAGTTCGCGTTCTGTGACCAATCGTACTTCCATGCGATCAGGTGCCACGTGGGCGAACTGGTACTGGTTAATGGGGGCCAGTTCCATGAAGTGCCGTACATCGGGGCTGCCCAGCAACGTCCAGCGTTGCTCACCTGTTGGCAGCACAAGAATATCCTGCTCGCGTCCCATGATCCGGTTGAGCACAGGCATACCGCGACCGCAGTCGCACGGTGCCCCGACTTCCGCGTAATCACCCACCTGATAACGGATCAGGGGCATGGCGTAGTTCCGTAATGTGGTCACGATGACCCGCCCGGTCTCGCCCACGCCGCAGGGTTGGTCATCATCATCCAGAACCTCCAGATAAACGCCCTCACTCTGCACATGGTAATGGTCATGAACCGGGCACTGCAGGGCCATGTAACCAATTTCACGGCTGGTGTACATGTCGTGCACGGGCGTATTCCAGGCTTCCATACTTTGCTGACGCATGAGGTCGCCGCACATCTCGCCATGCACGGCAATTTCTTTCAGGCTCGGAAACGTCAGTCCTTTTTCAATGCAGTATGGTGCCAGACGTTTGATGATATTGGGCAAACTGAGAAGATACTCAGGCGCAGTCCGCGTGATCCAGTCAGCCATATCGGCAATGGATGTGTTGACGTTCAGGCTGATGCAGGGGCCGGTCTCGAAAACCCCGTTCTTTGAACCCCACGCAACATGCCGCGCGCCTTTGGGATAAATGGCGAAGTCCTTCTCGGAGGACCGGATTGCGGCGAGTTTCCCCATGATGTCGCGGTTGTGCCATATGTGATCACGCGTTGTGAACGCAGACCAGTACGTTAGTGCATAACTGGTCCTGACCACGCGGACAGGTTTGCCGGTTGTACCCGAGGTATAGATGGGATCAAGCCCGCCGTGCTGTTTTGGAATTTCGCGGCTGAGCAGGTCCTCGCCAAGCCGGTTTACGATGTCGCGTTTGAGAACGGGTAAATCAAGCCAACTACCAGCTCTCAGAGACGCCAGGTCGCGTGGATTTACCTGACCTGTGGTTTCAGCGTAATGAGAAATCGTACGTTGCGCGTGGGCAAGCAGCTTGGATCTTAACAAGGTCTGTGATTTGGAGATATCTTCCGGGTCCCACCATTGGGACTCCTCATACTGGTTCAACAGGTTCTGGACTTGTGCTGCTTTTGCTGAACGTGGTTCCTGCGCCAGACGCTTTTTCCAGACGGGGTCGGTTTCGCCTCGGCGCATGGTCAGATACGTCCGTCGTAAGCCTTGGCACCGATGGCGGCCGAAATCAGGGTGAAGGTATCACACCCCTGTGCCGCTTCGATTTCCCCGGCCAGTGACGATCGGTCACGACACCAGGCCCCTTCTCCGCCCAGCGCCTTGGCCACAGCGGGAAAGTCCGTTTCGCCGAAATCAACGGCCAGATTAGGTAATTGAGAGCCACGCTGTTTGAGTTCGATCAGGGCCAGCGAGCCATCCACAAAAACTACGATTGGAACACAAAGTTTCAGATCGCGAATCGTGGCCAGTTCACCCAGAAACATTTCAAGCCCGGCATCACCCACAAAAGCCACAACAGGCCTTTCAGGCTCGGCCAGTTTTCGGCCCATCGCCAGGGGTACAGCGCATCCCATGGTACACAGCGCCGATGACTGCAACAGGCCCCGTGGCTCATAACAGTCCCATGCCTGACTGAGCAAAATTCGATGCGCACCGGAATCAGCGGTGGCAATTGTATTGGATGGAAACCCCTTGCGGCATTCATCGATCACGGCACCGGGCCCCCAATCTTCATTCAGATTATGTCCGGCCCGAAGGGCTTCACGGGTTCGTACCGGAGCACCATCCGGCCATGAGGCATCCGAGGTCAGGCCATTGCGCATGAGCGCCAGCGCTGCAGCCACATTGCCAACGAAATTCAATGCGGCTTGATGCATATAATGCGTATTGGAGACTGAGGATATGTCGATGACCCGTGCATCTGCAGGCCACGGGTTTTGCCAACCCGTCCGCATCTCTATGGGATCATAACCGGCCAGAATAATCAGATCGCTGTCACCGATTAATGGCAACAAATGTTTATCGGCTTTTGGTGATAATCCGGCACCGCCCAGACACAAAGGATCATTTTCGGGGATGATGCCCTTGGCTTTGTAACTGGTGATGAGTGGAATTGAGAGCGATTGGCAAAATTCGGCAACACCGGCCTGCCCGCTTTGGTTCAGGGCATCGATACCGGCAATGAGCAAGGGACGTTCTGCTTCCGCAATCCAGCGCCGCGCCGTATCCAGGTCTTTTCCTTCGGCTGGTGCCATGGGCGACAGGCCTGCCCGGTTGGGTACTGAAATGGCAGGTTCTTCCACTGTTTGCACGTCGATTGGCACGTCCAGCAGAACTGGACCAGGCCTGCCTTCGGTGGCAATGGCGACGGCCTTGTCGGCAATGATGGCGACGGCCCCCTGTTCGACCCGAAACGCCGCCTTGGTAATGGGTTCGGCGAGTTTGACATGATCAAACACCTGATGTGTGTAGGTATGGGCCTGTGCCGCCGGAACACATCCGGTTAGTGCAATCATGGGTATGCGGTCCTGATGGGCGTTGGCAATGACATTGGCAGCGTTGGCGATACCTGGCCCGATTGTGGCGACCAGAATTGCCGGTGCACCATCAAAATGGTGAACGCCTTCGGCCATGAAACCGGCACAGTTTTCATGTTTGGTGAGGATAACGCGGATACCCACCCGTTCCAGCGCATCCATAATCGCGAGAACCTCGCCGCCGGGAATTCCAAAGGCGGACCGGCAGCCTGCGTCATGCAGGCGTTTGGCGATAATGTCGACCGCCGTGCTCATGCTTTTGACTCTTCGCCGGAATTTTTCTCGGTAAGGCGGCTGTAGCCATCCCGGGTCTGGGGCGTCTTCATATTCAGTACCTTGCCGGCAATGAGATTCTTGAGCATCTGGGCGGTGCCGCCACCGATCGTAAACATACGCGCATCCCGGGCCATGCGTTCCAGTGGCAGACGTCGGGAATATCCCATGGCTCCGTGAATCTGCAATGCATCGTTGGTGACTTTAATGGCGGTTTCTGATGCAATGACCTTGGCTTCTGCAGCCATCAGTGGGTCCGGGAACCCGGCATCTGTATGTGCGGCGCTTGCCGCGGCCCGCCAGATCATCATGCGGGCCGCATTCAGGGCGATGGACATGTCCGCAAACATCCACTGCAGGCCCTGAAATTCGGCAATGGGGCGGCCGAACTGTTCCCGCTCAAGCGCGTATTTTTGTGCGACCTCGAAGGCTCCCTGTGCGATACCCAGGGCGACTGTTGCGGCACCCACGCGCTGCGCGTTGTAGGCGTTCATGAGACCGGCAAAGCCGCGTTTGATGCCTTCCGGTGGAACAATAATACGGTCCGCATCCAGTTTCAGATTCTCGAAATGAACGCGGGTCTCGGGAATGCCGCGCAGGCCCATAGCGGGTTCCCGGTCGCCAATCACCAGGCCTTCGTCTTCATCGCGAAATGCAAGAAATCCGGCGATTCCCTGATCCACCTCATCTTCGATCAGGCGGGCAAATATCATGTGCATGCGCGATACACCGCCACCGGTAATCCAGTGTTTGGTGCCGTTGAGAACATAACCATTACCGTCCCGAACAGCCGTGGTCGTCATTTCCGTGGCTGCAGAACCTGCGTTTGGTTCGGTGATACAGATGGCCGGTTTATCACCGGAGAGAACATGTTCCGCGGCGATGATCTTCTGCTCTGCGGTACCGTAGGTCATGACCGTGCCAATGGCACCCATGTTACCTTCCACAACAATGCGCGCCGTGACACCACAGGTTTTTGCCATCTCTTCGACTACCAGCACCGTATCCAGGTAAGACAGACCGGCGCCGCCGTGTTCTGTGGGGATGGTCATGCCCATGAAACCGTTTTGTGTCAGCAATTCAACGGTGTCCCACGGGTATTGTTCACTCTCGTCCACCTCTGCTGCCCGTTCCGCCACATGGCCTTGCGCCAGTGTTCTGGCGCGGGCCTGAAGGTCTTGTTGGGCGTCGGTCAACTCAAACATGTATATCCTCAATTCATGCTGTTAGATTTTATCGTTCGCTCATTCTTTTCAGTGCGGCAAATCGTTTTTTGCCGTCTGCATCCGGGGCGGTCAGGCGGTAGAATGCGGTGGCCTTGTCTGTAGCGGCAAATCCGCCGCGCTTCAACAAACGTTCGAATACCCAACGGTCAGCGCCATTGGTGTCGGGCGTAATGGAGGCGCACCAGGCATGAATGTCGCCGAGGCACGCAATCTTGTCGATCATCAGGCAATTGGTATCAACAAAGCCGCCAAAATCCGTATTGTACACGCCCCTGCCCGGCCCAACGGCCTCCCAGATGTCTTCACAGATTACGCCGTTTGTATTGCCATTGACAAACCAGCGTCGGCTGAACGCCCAGTTATGGCCCTGGATGGCCTGGAGCAGGCTGGAAATGTGATCCTCGGCCCACCAGTTGTCGTCGTCCAGATACGCCACGTACCGGCTGTTGGCAGCCAGCGTCAGAATACTGCGCATGGAGCCACCGTCGACGGCTTCGTGTGGCCCGCCGTGGCGGATGGATGTGGAGTAGCCAGGGGCGAAGATGGTGATTGCACAATGGTCGGGGCACGCGTCTTTCAGGTCGTCCAGGATGGCAGCATCACCCAGTGCCTTGTCCACACCCACAAGGACCTGTAACCGGGATACACCCTGTTGTGCAAAGGCGGATATTACCGCCTTTGCCAGTGATGGTCTCAAAACCGTCGGGATGACAACGCTGGCATCAAACAGTGGTTGAGGATCGAACCCCGAGTTGTAATGCGTTGTCATTGTTGCGCCTTGTCGGGTCTTTGTTGTCTGATAGTTTACATCTGTATCACAGAATGAAAGATAAAATCAGTGGCGTCGAACGAGAAAATTATCAGGCGACTGACACCTGACGACACAGTGGTATATCGTGAAATACGTCTTGAGGGTCTGCGGCGTGAAGCAGGCGCATTCACCGCGTCACTGCATGAGGAAAATGAGCAAGACCTGAATTTCTTTACGGCACGTATTACCGAGAACGTGATCTTTGGTGGATATGTGGATGGAAGATTGTGCGGAATTGCTGTCTTTCACAAACGCGCCCCAGAAAAGACCAGCCACAAAGGCGTAATCAATGGTGTTTATGTAGCCGAAGAATTCAGGGGACTGGGGCTGGGGCGCGACCTCATGGATGCCGCTGTAACCTATGCTCGGCACGAGGTAGAGATTATCCAACTCACCGTGGTCAGTTCAAACCACGGTGCATTGAAATTTTACGAGCAATACGGGTTCACTCCCTACGGCATCGAGCCTCACGCCTTCAAGGTTGGCGACCACTATGAAGACGAGACCCTCATGTACCTCAACGTGTGATCACCTCTGCGCGTGATCAGTCTTCTTCCACGTCAGGTGTGGCGTGTGTTACTGTCTTGGCGTGGCCCGGTATTTCACCAGATCCACTGGACGCGGGGATGATATGAACATCCTGCTGCGGGAACGGGAT
>JAJFID010000251.1 GCA_021775325.1 Rhodospirillales bacterium | reverse complement strand
ATAAGTATCTTGATGTGAAGATACTTTATTGATCTCTGATCCAACGCGCTGTCGACGGATCGATGCAAGGAAGGAAGGCGCAGATGCCAACTACTACTGGGGCACTTTCAAGCCAGACCATAACGTTGCCCGACGTGAATGTGCCACCCATGCCCGCTTTGGGGGCGTCTGGTGTTATTCGGAACGGCGCGACGGTCGAAGGATTTGGCGAGATCGGCATCGGCCGTGGCTACGCCGATGTTCGGAGTTTTCGCCGAAAGTTCGGGCTGTTGATCCCGGCAACCAACACCAGTATGGAGCACGAACTCTGGAGCATCATTTTCAACAATCAAGGCCCTGACGGGCTGGATGGTGTGGGGATTCACACCGCGAACGTTGCGACACCCATTCCGAAACTGGAAACAGCCGAAGACCTTCTGAACTACAAACGGCAGTTTCTGGATGGCCTGCAGTCGGCTGTCGATCAGGTGCTCTTGGCGCAACCGCAATATCTGATTATGGGGATGAGCCTGGAGCACATCATTTCGGGCATCGATGGCGTTCGCGCTTCGATGCAGGAGATCGAGACCCAGTATGATTTGAACTGGGCCACCTGGCATGACGCCATTCCCGCCGCGTTGGGAAAATTCAAAGCCAAACGGATCGGGTTGCTGACCCCATTCGACAAACTTGGAAATGAAAACGCTACTCGAATGTTTGAAGACTTGGGATTCGAGATTGTGTCCAGCGTCGGGTTTTCGTGCGCAAACGCACTCCACATCGCCCATGTTCCTGACTGGGCAAAAGAAAAGGCGATCCTTGAGGTGCTGGCGACCGAAGAAAACGATCTCGATGCTATCGTCCAGTGCGGCACGAACATGAGCTTGATCGATGTCTCAGAAAAGCTTGAGCCGGTGATCGGAATGCCGATCCTTGGCATCAATGCCGTGACCTTTTGGTACGCATTGCGGGAGAATGGCTTTGCGATGCCCTTGCGGCGCGCAGGTCGCCTGCTGCGGGAGCATTGAGCAAATGTGCACAGAAAAAACAGGGAGCGGCGACCATCGTTTTCGCCCGCAAACTGATACCCGTGCAGCACGACAGATATGAACGTTGGATTGGCCGGGTGGCCGGCGGGACATCGGATTTTGCCGGCTATGGTGGAACGACCCTTCTCCGCCCCGCGCCCCCCGGGGACGCGAACACCGCAATCGTTCATTTCGACACTGCGGAGATTCTTGGCCGCTGGCTGAACTCCGATGAACGGAAACGCTGCCTCAAAGATCTGGAAACCATCGGCATCGAAAGCGAAGAAGTCACGCCCCTGGCTGGACGGGATCATTAGGTTTTACTCAAGGGAAACATTCAGCCGCCGGTCCCGATCGCTACCAGAATTGGAAGATTTATCCCGGACTCGTTAGGTCACGCCAAATTCGCAGAACCGAAACAGTGACGGACACGCGTCTATATCATTGAATTAGTTGAAGGCTTCGGATGTCCGTTCCTGGCTGATCCCGGAAGTGATTAACGCGACCGGAATATTTCCGCTCCTGGAGGCAGACCAGGCGAAAGTTTCGAAGATTTCTGCTCACGACCGAGGTTGTCTAAAAAACGTCGGCACTACAGAGTGCCACGCAACAATTGAAACAACCATTCATCATGGGTAGAACTATGTTGCCGTGAAAGCTCGATTCATGAATCAAGGTTTCGTTTTCTCGCACAAGAATTCGTTTTTACACAGCCTCGCCCCATAGCGGACTCCTGCAGTACTTTGTGATAGGGTCGTAAGGACCAGCGTGGTCTCCGCACCAACATTCGGGATCGAAACCGGTATCATCGATTGCTTGCATAAACTGAAAATATCCTCATGAGCAAATCAGTAATCCGAGACAAACTGGTCAAACAGGAATTTATCGTGGCCCCCGGCATTCATGACATGATGACCGCCCTTCTGGCCAATGAAGCTGGCTTCGAGATTGTTTATGCCTCCGGGTATTGGTTGACTGCATCCGGTTATGGTTTACCGGATGTCGGTATCGCCACCTATACACAAATGCTGGACCGCGTTTCAACAGTTGCACGAACGTCCAATGCTGCTGTCATAGCCGATGCTGACACCGGCTATGGCGGATTGCTTAATGTTCATCATACGGTCAGGGGATATGAAGAAGCCAATATTTCTGCCATTCATATTGAAGATCAGGAGTTTCCAAAAAAATGCGGTCACACACCGGGCAAGCGTTGTGTCAGCAAGGAAGAAATGGTCGATAAGGTCAAAGTCGCCTGCGAGGCACGGCGTAATCCCGACACCCTGATCATCGCCAGGACAGATGCCTATCACGTCGAAGGCTTTAACAGCGCGATCGAGCGTGGAGAAGCCTATGGTGAAGCCGGTGCCGATATCGTATTTATCGAGGCGCTGACCAGCGAAGAAGAGATGCGCCTGGCCTGCCGTGATATCAGCAAACCGATGATGGTGAATATGTCTGATGGCGGATTGACGCCAAGCCGCACAGCAGATGAACTGGAAGATATGGGTTATGCTCTTGCAATTTTCCCGGACATCACCGCCCTTGCCGCTAATCACGCCGTAATGAAAGCGTTGACGTTGCTCAAGGAACAAGGAACCAGCAACGACCCATCGGTGCCCCTTTATAATTTCAATGCGTTTTGCAAGTTGATTGGTTTTGAAGATGTTTGGGCTTTTGACAAAAAGTGGGCGCGTGACAAATAGAACAACATCAGGGCGGCAATAACCTGTCAGAATTTCTCGCATACGATCCACTGGGGAAGCAGCCGGTCCATCCCGTTACGAACTGCCGTACTGCCACTTTGTACGTTGGTTCATCGATCCTGTATGTCGACATGCAGGCGTAAAATTACGGAACCATATGGTAATTTGTGAATGCCGCCTTCTGGTTATTCTCGGCAGTGCCTGACACGCGCAAAGAAGTCTCTTTTGAGGGCCGAACCAGACGTTTTTTTCACGCCAGCACGTTCCGCTGAGGACCAGTGGCGGCTGTTTCAGCGGGGACTGGTTATCGCGGTTTCCCGTTTGGCGACGTAGAGTGAGGACAGGATTATGATGCTCGCGCCAATCCATACGGTACTGTCAGGTTTCTCATTCCAGATAATCCAGCCGGCAAGGGACGCCCAGATGAGCGCCGTATACTCAAACGGAGCGACAACCGACGCCGGAGCATTTTTGTACGCCACGATGATCAGATAGGCGGCGGCGCTGGCCAGGATACCGAGGGCAAAAAACCCCAGCAGATGATCCAGACCCGGTGTCTGCCAGGCAAACCCGAGAAACGGGGC